>JAKAFQ010000227.1 GCA_021817875.1 Pseudomonadota bacterium | reverse complement strand
GTGCCGCAAGATGGGCGCACGATCCCAAAGGCTAAAATTCAGCCTCTTCGCAAACCCTAGATCGTCAAAGGAGACGCGAGCGTCAGTAAACTCACGCTAGATTCCCGGGTTCAGCGCACGATCGAGCCAGCTCGAGAGGGTGGTGGCATCCACCGCGCCGGACTGGCGGGCCAGCTCGCGCCCCGCGCGGAACAGGATCAGCGTCGGGATGCTGCGTATCCCGAAGCGCCCGGCAAGTTGCGGCTGCTCGTCGGTGTTGACTTTGGCCACGCGAAGCGCCGTCGCGCGTTGAGCCGCCGTGCGCTCCAGGACAGGCGCCATCATCCGGCACGGGCCGCACCAGGGCGCCCAGAAGTCCACCAGCACCGGCAGGGTGGCCCGCTCGACGTGAGCGGCAAATGCCGCGGGATCCAGGGAGACCGGCTCACCGGTGAGCACCGGCGCCTTGCAGCGCGGGCACTTGGGGTGCTCATCCGCACGAGCCTCGGGCACGCGGACGAGGGAGTGACACTGAGGACAAGCCACCAGCAGCGCGCCGGCAGTGCTTTTTTCGGCGTTCATATTGGTTCGATGGGGCCGGGCAGGCGGGATTCAAGCGCCGGGGCCTTGGCTTCGCCGCCACCGCCCCCATGTCACCATCCAGCGTCTCCTCAACCTCATCCACCGGGGCTGCGTCGCTCATGGAATACCGGGATTACTACAAGATTCTGGGTGTCGCCCGGACGGCCACCGCCGAGGACATCAAGAAGTCCTACCGGCGGCTCGCCCGCAAATACCACCCGGACGTCAGCAAGGAGACGGACGCCGAGCAAAAGTTCAAGGAGGTCCAGGAAGCCTATGAGGTGCTGAAGGACCCTGAGAAACGCGCCGCTTATGATCAGCTCGGCAGCGGCTGGAAATCCGGCCAGCAGTTTCGTCCTCCGCCCGACTGGGCGAGCGGCTTCGAGTTCGGCGGCGCCACCGGCCCTCACGGCGCCACAGGAGGCACATACGGTTTCGAACCGGAGGGCTTCAGCGACTTCTTTTCGTCGCTCTTCGGCGGGGCGAGTCCCTTCGCGGGCCCCGGGCGGAAACGACCGGGCGGGCGCGACCATCATGCCCGGATCGACATCGATCTCGAAGAGGCCTTCGGCGGTGGCACGCGTACGCTGGAGCTGAAGCGCCCGGAACCGGGGCCGGGTGGGACGCCCGGGCTGCGCTCACACACAGTGCGCGTCACGATTCCTGCCGGAGTCACCGATGGCCAGCTGATCCGGCTCGCCGGCCAAGGCGAAGCGGCTTCGGGCGGTGGACGCGCTGGAGACCTGTATCTCGAGGTGCACGTGCGTCCACACCGACTCTTTCAACTGGATGGGCGCGACGTCACCCTGACACTGCCGGTGGCGCCCTGGGAGGCAGCCCTCGGTGCGACGGTCACCGTGCCGACGCTCGGCGGCGCGGTCGAGATGCAGGTTCCGTCCGGGGCCCAGTCGGGTCAGAAACTGCGGCTGCGGGGCCGGGGTCTGCCCGGTCAGCCGCCTGGCGACGCGTACGTGCAGCTCAGGGTGGTCCTGCCGCCCGCCGACTCGCCCGAGGCGCGCGCGCTGTACGAGGACATGCGCGGGAAACTGGCGGGATTCGATCCGCGCGCCGATCTCAGGAGGTAATGCCGTGACTGACGTCGTGGAGGTGCATGAAGTCCGCGTGTTGGGCGAGGCCGATTGGATCGCGGCCGCCGAGATCTGCCGTGTCTGCCGGCTCGAGCTGAACACCGTGATCGAACTCACCGAGCTCGGAGTGGTTTCGCCCCGAGGCGGATCCCCGCAGGAGTGGCAGCTTCCGGCAGCGGCGCTGCCGCGGCTGGCGATGGCCGGGCGGTTGATGCGTGATCTCGGAGTGAACGTCAGCGGAGCGGCGCTCGCCATCGAGCTTCTGGAGGCGCAGCGTGAACTCGAGCGGCAGATCGGGCGCCTGGAGCGGCTCGCCGGCCAGTGAGAGCGCCCGTGGCCCGGATCATCTGCGATATCTTCTCGACAATCGATCCTTGAAGGCGAAAAAGAAAATTCCCAGCAGGAACAGTCCGCAGAGTCCCACGACGACGAAGCTCAGCGTATTCGTGATCTGGGTGAGGAGCTGTGCCGGCAGCCCCATGGAGATGAACACCAGCACCGAGAGCAGGCCGAGCGCCAGAATGAGGTAGTGGAAGGTTCCCTGCCGCCAGCTCAGCCCGATGCAGACTCCAAGCGTGGCCAGGCCGGCCACCACGATGCCGGTGGCGAGTGGCCAGCCGTCGTAGGCGAAGATCACCGGCTCGAGCGCCCCCTGGAACAGGCGGCTCCACTGCGGGATTCCCCAGACCAGGCCGTAGATCAGCGAGGCGCCGAGCAGCGCCGCGGCCACTGCCGAGCACAGAATGAAACCTCGCTTTCGTGCTTGCATGTCCAACCTGCCCAGGGCATCGGCCGGTACGATCAGCTGAAATTTTAGCGGAGACGGACCGCATTTGCCGGCATGCGGGCAGGTCCGCCGCTTTCGCCTGGGGGCGCAAGCGGCTCCCCGGAGGTCCTTCAGCTCTTGCCGACGACGACCTCGCTGATCTGGAGGACCGGCGACAGATCAGTGTAGTTGGGGATATCGCCCAGAATGTCCTGCGCGTGCGGCCCGAAACCTGCCTGAAACGCTTCGACGGAGTCGCAGAAGATGTGGCACATCGCGACGTATGTGGCGGGTGCTCCCGGTGAACCGCCTGCCACGCCTTTGTCGATGGTGTAATACCGGCACTTCTCGCCCATGAGACGCTTCACGAGCGGCAGGTGCCGGTCCCGGTAGTAATCATGGTCGAATCGGGCACCGGGAGTATTCGGGTACATCACGCTGACCTTGATCATGGCATTCCACCCAAAATGTGACCAGCCGGGCAAGGCTTCGCAACGAATAGTGCAGCACCTCGCGAACCCCGGCAACCCTGCGTCTGCGCCGCGACCAGGGTGTTTGGGAGGATGCCGATGGCGGACGATGCGCCATGGCTCGCTCCTGCCTTTTACCGCCGCCGCGGCGCTGCTGTGCGGCTGTGCCGGCTTCTCCCGATCCGCACCGCTCCCGGCGCCGCCGCCGACGTTTCTCCCGGCCCATCCGGGCGGCTCGCCGCGCGCGCTCGTGATCGGGGTGCTCGTGACCGGGTGGCACAGCGGACTGATCCTGCCGGCGCGGGAGCTGGCTTCCCTGCAGGCGTTGCTGCCCCGCTACCCGCATGAGCGCTACGTGAGTTTCGGGTGGGGCAATCGACGTTTTTACATGTCGCCGCATCCGACGCCTGAGGACGCGGTGGCTGCGCTCTTCAGCTCCCCGAGCGTCCTGTTCATTCAGGCTGCGCCGACCGCGCAGGAACTGGTGCCACCGGGTGGAACCCTGCGCTGGCTCTGCGCCGATCGGGAAGAAGTGTGGCGGATCGATGTCTATCTGCGCGATGCGCTGCGCAGGGTGGGCGGCAAGCTGGTGAAGCTCGGTCCGGGCCCGCACGCCGACAGTGCGTTCTTTGCATCGCGCGAGCGGTACGACGCGCTGCATACCTGCAATACGTGGACGGCGGCAGCACTGGTCTTTGCAGGCTTGCCGGTGCGGGCCGGCCACGTCATCTTCTCGGGCCAGATCGAGCGCCTGGCCGGGAATCTGCGCGGCTGTCCGCGGGATCCGGCAACGATCGGCAGACCTCCCGCGGGTGTGGGCGCGCCGTGACGGACGAACGCATCCCGTGCGCAGCGCGAGACGTCGAGCCCGGCGCGGCGTCGCGTCGGGCGCCGAGGCGGTCGGTTCTGCCGTTGCTCAGATCTTCCCCACCAGGTCGAGCGAGGGCGCGAGCGTCTGGTCGCCTTCCTTCCATCTCGCCGGGCAGACCTCTCCGGGGTGGGCCGCAACGTACTGTGCCGCCTTGACCTTGCGCAGCAGTTCGCCGGCATCGCGCCCGATGCCGCCTGCCGTCATCTCGACGATCTGGATGCGGCCTTCCGGATCGACGACGAATGTGGCCCGTTCAGCCAGCCCCGTCGCCTCGATCAGCACCTCGAAGTTGCGCGCCAGCAGGTGGGTGGGATCGGCCGAGGAGCGGGTACTGCACCCTGGAGATCGTCTGCGAGCCATCGTGCCAGGCTTTGTGGGTGAAGTGGGTGTCGGTCGAAACACCGTAGATCTCGACACCGAGTTGCTGAAACTGCGCCTGGTGATCCGCGAGATCCCCGAGTTCCGTCGGGCAGACGAAAGTAAAATCCGCGGGATAGGAAAAGAACACCGCCCACCGGCCGCGGATGCTCGATTCCGAGACCCCCACGAACCTCCCGGCGTGGTATGCGGTAGCCTTGAAGGGTTTGATTTCCGTGTTGATGAGAGACATGTGTCCGGCACCTCGTGGCGCAAAGGGGGAACGAACTGAACTCTAGGGTGGGCCTTCACATGGAGGAAATCGAATTACTCACTCACCGTGATCGACAGAATCCATGATGGCCCCGCCGCGGGCCTCGTCGAGACCGGAGCCCGACCGATCCGGCCGGCATGGTGGTGCAGAGAATGCGCCGCGCCGCTGAGCCCGGTGTGAGATCATCTGCCGGCCGTGGCCGCCGTCCGAAGACATCCATGAGCTCCGCCCGCCCCACCGCCGGAGGACTCCCTCGGGACACCTGGCTGCTGTGCTTTTCCGCCTTCTGCGCCGATCTCGGCTACCAGGGCGTCACGGCCCTGTTCCCCCTGTACCTGGTCTTGCGGCTGCATGCCCCGCTCTATGCGTACGGTATCGTGACCGCCATCGCATTCGGCGGTGGCGCCTTCGTCTCCTACCTCGGCGGCATTGCGGGTGACCGCTTCGACAGAAAGGCCGTCTCCATCGCCGGCAACACATTCATCCCGCTGATGGCGCTCTCGGGGCTAGCCCATACGCCCTGGCTGTCGGCGCTGCTGTTCGTCCTCGGCTGGTGGGCACGCTATTTCCGCAGTCCGCCGCGGCGCGCGCTGCTGGTCAATGTGACGCCACCGCGAGAGCGGGCCCGCGCCTTCGCGGTGCTGCATGGTCTGGACATCGGCGGTGGCATGCTGTCGGCATTGATTGCATTGCTCGCGCTGTGGCGGCACATCGCGATCGCCACGGTCATGCTGTATGCCGTCGTGCCGCTGGTGTTCTCCACCGTGCTGCTGTGTTTCGTGCGGCGCTCGGCCGTGTATCCGGCGACTACGCCCGGAGGGGCTGCCGCGGGCAGGGGCTCGCCGCCGGCGCGCACACTGATGACGGGCCTGCTGCTCGCCGCCACTCTGTATGGATTCAGCTTCTACAACCTCGGCTTTCCGATTCTGAGCGCGGCGGCGAGGCGCGGCGCGGACGGGTACGAATGGGGAGTGTTGGCGTACGTCGTCTATCTGGGTATTTCCGCTGTCAGCGGCTATGTGTTGGGTTCCTGGCGTGCGGACCCCGTGCGCATGCTGTGGCTGCTGGGGTACCTGCCTTCGGCGGTCGCTTCCGGTCTGATCGGAGTGTGCGAGCTGATGCACTGGCAGGCTCTGGCGTTCTACCTCGCGGTGGGCCTGCTGGGTTTCGGCATGGGTGCGGTCGAGACGTTCGAGCCCACGCTGGTATCCTCGGTCGCGGGACACACCCGGCTCGGACGCGGCATGGGCTTCCTGTCCGTGTCCCGGGCGATCGGGCAGTTCCTGTCGAACCTCGTCATGGGACTGCTGTTTGCGCTGGGACCGGCCGTGCCGTACTTCTATGCATTTGTCTCCGCCCTGCTCGCGGCGCTGGTTTTCGGCAGCGTCGAACTGGCGCGGTCAGAGCATCCGCCGGACGTACCGGCCGCATAGAGAGCGGCTTCGGCCGGTTCAGGCGTCCTGTCTGGCCGGCCGTCCGCACAGGCGGGCGGAGCGGCGCCGCTGCTCGATCAACGATTCCGGCCGGTAGAGCCTCACCCGCGATGGATTCCCCGAGGTGACCGCGGGCCGCTGCCACTGCCGGACAGGCTCGGGGGTCGTCCCGATAAAGAAAGACCCCGCTTTCGCGGGGTCGATCGCTTGCCTGCTCGCGTCGAGACGCATTTTGTTCTTCTTGGCCGGCACGGTACGCCCTGCGCAATGGCGCGCGTCGCGCGTCCGTACTTTCTCGTCGATGGCTTGCGCTGCCCGGGCAGCCATCTCCTGGAACCAAAAGCTGGCGCCAGGCAGGCAGAACTCAGCAATACGCGTGCCATATTCCTTCTGAGGGCGGACGATGTAACATATCGCGCTTCAGGAGCGGCGGAAATGTGACTGCGTTCGCACTCCGGGTGCGAATCGCGCGGTCCGGACGGCGAGGCCATGTGGCTGAGGCCAGGGTCCATGCCACGGTGGTGGAATGGATGTAAACTAAACTGACATCTCGGTCGGCATCTCCGGGTCCGAATGCGGACTCGAAACCTCTCAAGTCATTGACTGAAGTGCTGAATCTGCGGGCGAGCGGGGTGTAAATGATCTCGACGAAGCGGGCAGGGTTGGCCCGTGCGGCCCTTCTGGGGGCGGCGATGACGCTGCTGGTGACGGTGTGCGCCTGGGGTCATGCGGCGAGTCCGCCCGCCGCTGCGGGCGGTGCGGCAGTCGGCGACGGATTGCCCGATCCCCCACAGCTTGCGCGCGACGTTCGTTTCTGGATCCGCGTCTATACCCAGATCGACACCAATGCCGGCTTCCTGCACGACCAATACGATCTGAGCGTCATCTACGAGACTTTGCATTTCGCGCCGTCCAGCCCGCCCTGGCAGCGCCAGCGCATCGTCGATGGCGCCCGCGACCGCATCGCCGCGGAGCTGCGCCGGATCGCCCGTGGCGCAGCGCGCTTGACCCCGGCGGAGCGGCGCATCAAGGCTCTGTGGGGTTCACGAGCGACACCGGAGCAACTGCTCAGAGCCGCCGACGACATCCGTTTCCAGCTCGGCCAATCGAACCGCTTCAGGGCGGGGCTGGTGCGCTCCGGCGCCTGGCAGCACGCGATC
>JAKAFQ010000226.1 GCA_021817875.1 Pseudomonadota bacterium | reverse complement strand
GCAGGATCCTTTCCATGCTCGCCCAGCCCCTGAAGTTCTTCGTCGTCTTTTTCGCAGTGGTCGAACCGATCTCGCTGCTACCCGTTTTCAGCAGCCTCACCCAGGACGCCAGCCGGGAATACCGTCAGCGGATGGCGGTGAAGGCGACTGTGGTCGCAGCGGTGATCCTGGCCCTGTTCGCGCTCGGCGGGGCGCCGTTTCTCGCCCTGATGGGCATCAGCCTGGGCGCTTTCCGCATATTTGGCGGGGTGCTGCTGTTCCTGCTCGCCCTCGAGATGGTCTTCGCCCGCGAGTCGGGCAGCCGGACCTCGAAAGACGAACAGGCCGAGAGCCACCGCCGCGCGGATATCTCCGTGGTTCCGCTCGCCTTTCCGTTCATCTCGGGGCCCGGAGCGCTCGCCACCGTGCTGCTGTGGTTCGGGCCTCTGCATCTGCTGCGCCAGCCCCTGCAGTTTCTGCTGCTCTTCCTGGCGGTGCTGCTCGTGCTGACCATTGCTCTGGTCATCATGTGGTTGGCTGAGCCGCTGATGCAGCTGATCGGAGTCACGGGCGTCAATGTGGCCGGCCGGCTCTTCGGCGTGGTACTGGGAGCACTCGCCGTGCAGTTCGTGGTCGACGGCTTCAAGGCCGCGTTCCTGCATGGAAGCTGAGTCTGGCGCGCCTTTCCCGCGCCATGGGTCCGCAGTTACGCCCCCGGGGAGCCCCGAGGCGCCCTGCCCTGATCGCTCTCAGGCTCTGCCAAAGGCCAAGTCCCAGACCGCGTGCCCCAGCCGCTCCCCTCGCCGTTCGAAGCGGGTGGCCTGACGCTCTTCGGGACGGGGCACGAATCCCCCCTGCGGCGCCAGATTGCGCAGGCGCGGCTCGGCGGACAGATGCATCAGCATCTCCTGCGCGTAGGGCTCCCAGTCGGTCGCCAGACGCAAGGTGCCACCGGATTTCACCCGCTCGGCCAGAAGGCGGACGAAATCCGGCTGGATGAGTCGCCGCTTGTGATGGCGTTTCTTCGGCCACGGGTCGGGGAACAGGATCAGAACCTCATCGAGGCACGCTCCAGCGAGACGGTGCTGCAGCACCTGCACCGCGTCGTCGCAGACCACCCGAACATTGCCCAGACCCCGCTGCTCGAGCTGCAGCAGCAATCGCCCGACCCCCGGCCGGTGCACCTCGATGCCGAGAAAATCCCGCTCCGGATGTGCGTGGGCCAGCGCGATCAGATTCTCGCCGTTGCCGAAACCGATCTCCGCGACCCGGTCCGCCCGTCGACCGAACAGCGCATCGAGGTCGATCAGGCCGTCGGAGTCGACGCCATACTTCGGCCAGAGCGTCTCGAGCGCGCGCACCTGTGCGGGGGTAATGCGCCCCGCGCGGGTGACGAACGAGCGGATGGCACGGGCGTGTTCGGTCTGGCTCAACATCGCGAGCGGGCGAGCGGCTGGGCCGCGTGGAAGAGAAGCAGCGCACATCGCAGCAAACGGCGGATGCTCTGTGCGGCATACACCCCGGGCGCGCGGATATCGATCAACGGGATACGCTCCTCGCCGGACGCGGCCCGGGCGGTCCGCGGTCCGATCTCCACGGCGCCCTCGGTGGTGAGTTCGTTCATCAGAGCGATTCTAGCGAGTTGCCCTGCCGCCGGGAGCCTCTCGGAGGGAGGAACCGCGCCGCAAGATCGCTCACAGCGAACCGATCACCCCGATCGCGGGCAGGGCACGGTCTGCGTCAGCGCAGCGGTCGCGGCCAGATGCCGGCGCGGAACCCGAGCAGCCGAGGCCTCAGGAGCCGGGCAGGCTCCGGGTCGGGTCATCGGTGCCGCCATCGATCCGGGCCGCGCCGCTCAGAGCCGGCAGCCGTTCGCTCACCAGGGCCTGAGCGAGGTCCATGTCGATCTCACCCCTCGGGGTTCGTCTGCGATCGAGCTCCTCGAGAATGGCGAGCTGCCGCTGCCCGCGCCGCAGGGCATCGCGGTAGGAGATTTCGGGGTGGAACATCACCATGCTGTAGCGTGGAATGAACCGATCCGGGAATCGCTTCTCCAGCGCAAAAGCGAGCTGTCTGCGGCGCAGAAAGACCGGGTCGCGGACACCATCGCGCATCTCCAGGTAATTCTCCAGTGCCATGTGCGCGATGGCCTCGGTGTCGGGACGGCGCTGACGCTCAAACTCCCCGAACAGCTCTTGCCAGTCGGCGCACCGCTCCAGCAGGCTCCCGAACACGGCGCAATCCTCGAACCCCGCATTCATCCCCTGGCCGTGGAACGGGACGATGGCATGCGCCGCATCGCCGAGCAGCAACAGCTTGCCGTCGAGGTGCCAGCCGGTGGTGTGCACGGTCGCCAGCTGGCCTTGCGGATTGCGGTGGAAATTCGCGAGCAGCGGCGCAAACTGTCCACGCAGGTCGGGGAATTGCTCCGAAAAGAATCGCTCTGCGGCCGTGACAGTCGACAGTGCGGCAAAGCTTTCGGCACCCGCACGACCCAGAAACAGGGTCAAGGTAAAGCTGCCGTCCGGATTCGGCAGCGCGATGAGCATGAACCCGCCTCGGGGCCAGATGTGCAGCGCATTCGGCTCGAGCACGTGCCTGCCGCCGACACCCGGCAGGGTCATTTCCTTGTAGTCGTGCTCGAGCGGCTCGATCCGTACGAGGGCAGCACCGGCCGCGGCGAGACTGGCGCGCAGCACCGAACCGGCGCCATCGGCGGCGATGACGGTATCGATGGCCGATTCGTACCGGCGCGCCGACCGCCCGTCGAGGAACCGCAGCCGACCGGCGCCAGGGTCGAGACCGAGACATCGCTGCCCGAATCGCACCTCGACGCCGGCGCGCTCGGCCGCATCGGTCAGCACCCGGTTGAGCGCGGCACGTCCGACCGAATAATGAACTTCCTCCGGGCGCTGCCCGTACGGCTGGAACATCGGATGCCCCGAGCGCTCATGCACCATCCGTCCGCGCAGGGCGATCAGGAGCGGCCGGAGCCGGGGGAATACGCCACACTGCTGCAGCGGCCGGATGCCACGGGCCGACAGCGAGAGATTGATGGAGCGGCCCGCCTCGGCACGACCCGAGCGCGGATCGGATCTGCGCTCGTAGAGTGTCACGGCAAATCCGCGCTGCGCCAACAGGAGTGCCAGCAGCGCTCCGGTGAGACCCGCGCCGACGACCGTGACCTTCCCGGGCTTCATCAGTCCCCCACGGATCGCAGCGCCTGCTCGAGACGCTCCACGAAGTCGCAGACATCCTCGAACCTGTTGTAGAGCGGTACCGGCGCGGCGCGGATGATGTCAGGCTCCCGCCAGTCGCATACCACGCCGTGCGCGCTGAGCCACTGGAACACCCGCCGACCGCGCTCGGCCCCCCCGCGCAGCCGCAGGGACAACTGCGCGCCGCGCGCCTCGGCGGTCCGCGGCGTGATCAGGCGCACCCCGGGCGTGCGCGCGCTGATCAGCTGTTCGAGATACGCGGTGAGCGCCACCGATTTCTCACGCAAGCGCTCGGCCCCCGCCTCTCGGAACAGCGCCAGCGAGGCGATCAGCGGCGCCGTTGAGAGAATCGACTGGTTGCTGAGTTGGAAACCGGCGGCGCCGCGCGCGGGGCGGAATTCGTCGGGCATCTCGAAGCGACTCGAGAGCTCGTGCCCCCACCAGCCGCCCAGGCGGTGGCGCGATGCGTCGAAATGACGCCGGTGCACGAAGCACCCGGCGATGGCCCCGGGGCCGGCATTGAGGTACTTGTAGCTGCACCAGGCGGCAAAATCGGCATCGAGGCCCCGCAGCGGCGCCGGCAGATTACCCACGGCATGCGCCAGATCGAATCCGACGAGCGCCCCGGCGCGGCGGGCGGCACGCGTGATGCGCGGCAGGTCGAACGCCTGCCCCGTCAGGTATTGCACTCCCGGCCAGAGGACCAGCGCGATCTCCTCGCCCCGTCGGGCGAGCACGGTCTCGACGGCCTCCTCCGCGATCAGGGCCTCACCGTCGCGCGGCGCCAGTTCGATCAGACATTCCCGCGGATCGAGACCGTGCCATTGAAGATGCGTGGCCACCGCGTACCGGTCGGAAGGAAATGCTCCGGCTTCGATGAGGATCGCGCGTCGCCCGCCCGCGGGGCGATAGAAACTCGCCAGCATCAGATGCAGATTGACCGTCAGAGAATTCATCACGGCGACTTCATCCGCCCGGCAGCCGAGCAGGCTGGCCATTTCCGCGGCCAGCGCGTCGTGATATGGGATCCAGGGTCTGCGCGCGTGCTCGTGGCCGAGTACCGCCAGGCGCTCCCAGTCGTCGAGCTCCTGCGCGAGCGCGGCGCGCGCCGCGAGCGGCATCAGCCCGAGAGAGTGGCCGCAGAGGTAGATGCACGGTTCGCCCTGCCCCGTGCGCGGCATACCGAAGCGCTGCCGCAGCGGGGCCAGCGGATCGGCGGCATCTCTCTCGAGGGCGGTGTGTCGCGCCGAGCCCATGGCTCAGTCTCGCTCCCCACGGCCATCGGCGGCCATCAGAGCGGCACCTCGGGCGTACTCCCGGCGCCATGGCCCCGATCCGCCGGCGGTCGCTTCAGCAACAGCAGAATCGGCGAAATGGCCACGACGAATAGCATCAGAGCCCAGAATACGTCATCGAACGACATCATCAGAACCTGGCGCTGCATGAATGCGTAGATCTGACCGACGGCCATGCGCGAGGCGGCTGCGGGCGAGGCGCCGCGGCTCGCGAACAGCCTGGCGAGTACATGCACGGCATGCACATACGCTGCATTATGCGGCTGCAGTCGGCTCACCAGGCGCTCCTGGTGGAACTGTTCGCGGCGCGCAAGCAATGCCTGCACCATGGCGATACCGACGCTGCCACCGACATTGCGCCCCACGCCGATCATGGCGGCCGCGTTGCCCGTGCGGTCCGGAGGCACGCCCACATAGGCCGCGGTGATCAGCGGCACGAACAGGAACGGAATGCCCGCGGACTGCCAGGCACGCGCAAACGCCACCTCGCCAAAGGTCACCGTGACCGCAAAGTGCGACATCGTCCACAGCGACACGCCGATCACCGCGAACGCGATCGCCATCAGGTTGCGGGGCCGGACGTGGCCGGTCAGCACGCCGGCGAGCGGCATGGTGACCAACGTGATCATGCCGCCCAGGGTGAGCGCCAGGCCGGCCTGCATGGCCGTGTAACCCAGGACTTCCTGCACCATCTGGGGCACGAACTGCGTGGTGCCGAACAGGATCACGCCGATGATCATGATGATGAAGGTGCCGATGGCGAAGTTGCGGTGCTTGAACAGACGCATGTCGAGCAGCGGCTCGGGCGTAATCAGCTCCCAGAGGACGAAACTCACGATGCACACCCCGGACACGATTGCCGCCGTGCGGATGATGGGACTCGCGAACCAGTCGTCCTGCACACCGCGGTCGGTCATCACCTCGAGCGCGCCGAGACCCAGGGCAATCAACGCCGCACCCGTGAAGTCGAAGCGTATGCCCCGCGCCCAGCGGGCCTTGCGCTGCTCGACCAGAAGCGGCGGCTCGTCGACGAACCCCTCGACCAGCGTCAGCGACAGCATCCCCACCGGCACGTTGATGAAGAAGATCCAGTGCCAGGAGAGCTGGTCGGTGATATAGCCGCCGAGCAGTGGTCCCAGCATGGGCGCGAGGATGACCGTGATCCCGTAGACGGACATCGCCTTGCCTCTCGAGGCAGGCGGAAATGAGTCGATCAGCATCGCCTGGGTCACCGGGGCAAGCCCGCCGCCGCCGATGCCCTGGGCGACCCGGGCGGCGATGAGAAACGTCAGCGAGGGCGCGAGTCCGCACATCAGCGATGACATGGTGAACAGCGCCACGCTCGACATGTAGTAGCGCTTGCGGCCGATGACGCTCGAGAGCCAGCCGCTCATCGGAATCACCACCGCGTTGGCGATCAGATAGCTGGTGAGCACCCAGGTCGCCTCGTCGTAGCTGGCCGCCAGCGAGCCGGCGATGTGCTGCAGCGACACGTTGGCGATGGCGGTGTCGAGCACCTCCATGAACGCCGAGATGGAGATGATGGTGGCGATCAGCCAGGGACTGTGCCGACCCGCCGCCGAGCGGACCGGGGTCCACTGGGGGGCGGCATTGGCCTGCGCGCCGGGCCCTGCCACGTCAATCGATCCTGATCTTCGGCTCGACAGACATGCCCGGCCCCAGCACGCAGCCCCGGGGTATCGAGTCGAAGACGATCCTCACCGGCACCCGCTGCACGATCTTGATGTAATTGCCGGTGGCGTTCTGCGGCGGCAGCAGGTCGAATGCCTCTCCCGAGCCGCGTTGGATCGACTCGATGTGTCCGCGGGCATCCGCCTGCGGACACGCGTCGATGTGGATCCGCACCCGCTCTCCGGGCCGGATATCGGGGAGCTCGGTTTCCTTGAAGTTGGCCGTGACCCACAGGCGCAGTGGCACGAGTGCCATCAGCGACTGCCCCGGGGCGACATAGTTGCCGACCGCCACCGACCGCTGCGCGATGTGACCGGCAGTGGGCGCGGTCAGGGTGGTGTAGCCGAGATTGAGTCGCGCCGCGCTCACCTGCGCGCGCGCGGTCGCCACGCGTGCCGCGGCGCCCGCGAGAGCCGCCTGCGCGGCCCGGATCTGAGCCCTAGCTCCGACCACGCGCTGGTTCGCCGCACGCTGCTCGGCGGCGGCACTGCGCGCCTGTGCCATCACCTGGTCGATCTGGCTGTGTGAGACCGCCTTGGGATTGCGCGCGCGCAGTGACAGATAACGTTTCAGATCCTGCGTGGCATTGAAGGACTGGGCGCGCGCGCTCACCAGCCCCGCCACGGCCTGCTGCAGCGAGGCGCCGGCCACTGCGATATTCGCGCGTGCCTGGGCCAGCCCGGTTGCGGCCTGGCGCTCGGCGGCCAGGGTCTGCTGCAGCGCGACCCGGTAGGGTGCCGGGTCGATCCGGGCGAGAACCTGCCCCCGGCTCACCCGCTGATTGTCGGTGACGGGTAC
>JAKAFQ010000225.1 GCA_021817875.1 Pseudomonadota bacterium | reverse complement strand
CCTGGAGCACGCCCTCGCGGTGCTGATCGGCGAGGCGCCCTCGCAGCTCACCCTCGCCCGGGGCCGTCTCGCGGCGAGCGTGCCGGTGGTGCCGGCCGGCGTGCCGTCGCGGGTGCTGCTGCGCCGACCGGACGTGGCCGCCGCCGAACGCGCCATGGCGAGCGCCAATGCCGGGATCGGCGTGGCCGAGGCGGGCTGGTTCCCGAGCGTGACGCTCTCGGGCTCGTATGACTTCGATTCCGCCTCGCTCTCGAACCTGATCCGCGCCAGCAACGCGGTGTGGTCCTTCGGTCCCTCGCTCGCCGAGAACCTGTTCAACGGCGGGGCGACGCTCGCGCAGACGCGCGAGGCACGGGCCAGCTACGACGAGGCGGTGGCCAATTACCGGCAGACGGTGCTCAGCGCCTTTCAGCAGGTCGAGAACGATCTGGCGACGCTGCACTTCCTGCAGAACGAGCATGCGCAGGAGCGCCAGGCGGTCGAGGATGCCGGCCGGGCCGAGACCCTGACGCTCAACCAGTACAAGGCGGGCGTGGCCGACTACGCGACGCTGCTCAGCGCCCAGACCGCGCGGCTCACCGCCGAAATCACCCTGGTGAACCTGCAGAGCCAGCGCCTGGTGGCGAGCGTCGATCTGATCGATGCCGTGGGCGGCGGCTGGAACAGCGCCGCGCTGCACACACGCAATGACGGCATCCGCGAGACGCTCGGCAGCACGGTGGCGCGGCCGTAATCGGACACCAGCGTCCGGTGGGCGGCCGATCGAGGCGCACCGTAACCGGGTCGCCTTCCTCGCCGGGATCCGCCCGGCGCACTCCGGGCTTCCCCGCGGCGGCTACGGGGACGGGCGCGCGGTCGGCGGTCGAGGGGTGGCGCCGTGCAGCGCCAGCCAGCGCACGATGTCGGCGCGGCGCACCAGGCCGATGACCCGGTCCTCGGCGAGCACCGGCACCTGGTTGATGTCCCGCTGCGCCAGCAGGTTGAGCACGTCGAGCGCATCGTCGTCCGGGCGCGCCACCGCGAGCTGATCGGGCGGTCGCATCGCGTCCCGCGCGCTCATGGTGCGCCGCTGCTCCGGGGTGATGCGCTCGATGTCGTGTTGGAACACCATGCCCACGAACCGGTCCTGCGCGTCGACGACCGGAAAGGCGCGCTGATCGCTGCGCGCCAGGTAGGCGTCGATGAGCGTCTCGAGCGGCAGTTGCGGCGGCACGACCTCGATGTGGGTGAGCATGAGCCGCGAGACCGCCACGTCCTGCAGCAGCTCCCGCGTGAGCAGCTGGCGGTAGCTCATCAGCGCGGCGTTGTTCAGAAACCAGCCGATGAAGGCGAGCCACAGGCCATTGATCGCCCCGCTGCCGAGGACCGGCACCGACAGCCCGAGCACCATGGCGAGGCCGGCGCCGATCAGCAGCCAGGCGAAGGCCTGCCCAAGCGCCGAGGCCCAGCGCGTGGCGCGGCGCAGATCGTGCGTGGCGCCCCACAGCAGCGCCCGCAGCACCCGGCCGCCGTCGAGCGGGAAGGCCGGCACGAGGTTGAACACCGCCAGGATGACATTGATCTGCCCGAGCCACAGCAGCAGCGTCCGCCCGGGGTCGAGCCGGGAGAGCAGGCGCTGCACGTCCGCGAGGCCCGTCACCGCCGTGGCCGGCAGGCCGGAGCGGGCGCCGATCAGGCACAGCACGCCGATGGCGAGACTGGTCAGCGGCCCGACGATCGCCATCCACAGTTCCGCCGGCCAGCGTCCGGGCTCGTGCTCGATTTGCGCCATGCCGCCGAACACGTACAGCGTGATGCGCCGGACCCGGATGCCGTTGGCGCGGCCGACGAGTGAGTGGGACAGCTCGTGGGCGAGCACGGAGACGAAGAACAGCACGGCCGCGGCGAGCGCGGTGAGCCAGGTCGTTGCGGCGCTCCACTGCGGGTGCCAGTGCGGGAACAGGTCCGTGGCGAGCCCGGTGACGATGAGCGCGAAAATGATCAGCAGGCTCCAGTCGAGGGTGATGTCGATGCCCGCGATCCGCATCAGGTGAAGGCCACGCATGAACCCTATTCTACCCGTTTTGAGGACGCCCGACGTCACATCGCGACGTGTGCGGAGGACGTTGAGCGGGACGCTTGGTCAACCGTCAACTGACACGTCTGCTGACGCGTCAGAAGTACCCAACCGACGGTCTGCGGGGCCCCGCATAATGTAATGAACACGCTCGATTTGCCCCCTGCCGCGGGGCTCGGGCGTGTGGTGCAATGGGCTGCGCGAGGAGAGCGGCGGGGCGCGTTGCGATGCGCTGGGCCGGATCGCAGGAGTCTGATACGCTGCGGGGGACGCGGACGTGGCGGCACACATGTTCAATGTCTTCAAGTATTCCGATGCGCTGAAGGCGGCCGGGGTCGATGCGAAGCTCGCAGACGCTCAGGCGCGCGCCTTGGCCGAAGCGCTGGATCATACGGACGTCGCTACGCGGTCAGACGTGCGGGAGCTGGGTGTTGCGCTGCGCACGGAGCTGAAGACCGCGGTGGCGGATCTCAGGACCGAGATCGCCGACCTGCGGACCGAGATGAGAACGGAAGTGGCAGGTCTCAAGACCGAGATCGCCGACCTGCGGACCGAGATGAGAACGGAAGTGGCAGGTCTCAAGACCGAGATCGCCGACCTGCGGACCGAGATGAGAACGGAAGTGGCAGGTCTCAAGACCGGGATCGCCGACCTCAGGACCGAGATGAGAACGGAAGTGGCAGGTCTCAAGACCGAGATCGCCGACCTCAGGACCGAGATGAGAACGGAAGTGGCAGGTCTCAAGACCGAGATCGCCGACCTCAGGACCGAGATGAGAACGGAAATCGCCGGCCTCAGGACCGAGATCGCCAATTTGCGCGGCGGGATCAATCAGCTTCAATGGAAGGTCGGCGTGGTGGTTGCGGGGTTGGGGGTGGTGTTTACGATCCTGAATCACTTCCTCCTCCACGTGTAGGTCGGGATTGCGCGTCACGACACCACTGGCGCACTGCGCGTGCAAGGCCCGTCCGCCCGCCGTGTCGGGGCGCCTGTCGAAGTTTGGCGACGCACACGCGGTCCGCAGAGGGGTGTATGTTGGGATCAGCGGCCCGTCCGTCGCCGGGTGGCGTCAGGTTGGGCAAAGGTGGGACACACCGCCGTCCGTTCAGGATTTTCCGCTTGGCATCGCCGGTCCGATTGCCTAGATTGTGCGGATGGCGCCGCGGGGGGCGCACCCGCGGCCGATCCGCGGCGCCCCTTCCGGTGTGATTCGATGTCAACAGGAGAACGCTCATGCGAATCGAACACGATCGAGTCGGTGCAGGTCCGGTGCGCACGGAGTTCCCCGAACGGTGTGCTGCCGAGGACGCGGACCTCAACGCGGTCAGGATGGCGTTGGCGGCCGTTCTCACACGGCTCACCGGGGTCGAGTCCGACCTCGCCGCGCTCAAGACGGGTCTGTGCATCGTCGAGACGCGCATCACCGGTGTCGAGAACCGACAGCGCCACGCGGAGAGCCGGCGCGAGAGGCTGGAGGCCCGCTGCACGGAGTTGGACTTCGGCGTCGATCGGGCGCAGTGCGAGCTCGTCACCCTCAAGGACCGCGTGCGCGGCGTGGAGCTCGACCTGCGCGAGGCGTCGGGCGTCTTGCGTCGTCCGGGACCGGGTGCTCAGGGCGCGCCGGGTCCCGTGAGCCACGCCGTCAGCCGGCCCGTGGGGTTCCAGGAGGGCTGAGGGCGGTCCGGCGGCTCGGCGCCCGCGCCGATCGGGGGGGCGGCTCTGAACCCGCGGCGCGACAGGTGCGCAGGTCGATGGTGACGCAGACCCACGCTCCTCACCGCAATCCCGCAGATGCTATGGCGGACTGCGTGGGAGCAGATCTTCCAGCGCATGCAGAGTCTTTTGCGGAAAGCGCTCGAGCGGATAGAACTGCGTGATGATGCGCAGTGCGTGCTCGTACGACCGAACGTCGAGAAGACGGAGCAGGAACCGGACATCTTCCTCGTCATGGAACTCGGCTCCGATCCGCATGGCCAGGCTTTTCATCGCGAGCAGATACTCAGGTTGCGCCGTCATCACCCGCAGGTGGTCGAACTCCAGAAATGGAGCGAACTCACCCTGGGCACTCATGAAGCCCTTCACCGCGTCATTGAGCCAGTCAGCGCCGATTCCGGCCTTGACGGCCGTGCGCGTTGCGGCCTCGCGCACCTTCGTGGGCGGCCGGAAGAAGGCGTCGACGTCCCGGGTCGAGGCACGTGCGCCGTACGCCAGGCACAAGACCGCCCCGCCCACGAGGAATACCTCGCCAAAGGTATCGATCTGACGCAGCTCATCGTTCAACAGCTCGAATAGTCGGCGAATATCCGCCTTGCTCAGCGTCGCCATCGGCCACCTACACCCGCGCGCCGACGCTGGAGTCGATGAAGAGGTTGCGCCGGCGGAAGGCTGCCGGCGAGTGTGTCAGGAGGTACAGGCGCAGCGACGGAAGCGCGGAGCCGAATACCGGCTCCGGCAGAGCTTCGATCCTTCGGGTCCACGCCGGCAGCGGCAGACCACGCATGTTGCAGGCCGTCTCGGTCATGGCCGCCACATAATTGGCCAGAAACGGCGAAAGCGTGGCTTGCGGTGCGGCGGCGACCGCCTGACGGAGTTCCGCGGCGGTGAAGCTCGAGAGCAGCGCGTTCACTTCCGCGAGCGCGAAGGAGGGCTCTGCGGGTCCGGTCAGCGCGGTGAGGGCTTCCTGAAACGCCGCCGCAGGCGCCGGTAGCGCACGGCTCAACACGTAGGCCGACATATCCATTCCTGCGCGCCGGGCTGCCCGGCGGATGGCCGACTTTTCCTCTTTGGACACGCGTAGTTGCAGTTGCGCGCGCTTTGCGGACCGATTCATGACAACAGCATGCGCCGGATTGGTAAAAATGTCAATACAGCCGTATTGACATTTGGACGAGGGCCGGCGCGAGCACCGCCTCCGCGAACCCGTGGCCGAAGAGGAAGAGGAAGAGGAAGAGGAAGAGGATGAGCCGCTGATCGACCGGAAGCCGCGCTCACATGTTGGAGTGAAGGCCTGCATTTCCCGGTGTTGTCAATAGCTCCAACGCCATGAAGACCCGACGCCTGTCCCACGATGTTGACGTGCTGAATGAGGTGGGCGCGTGACCGCCATCTCGCGGCGCCATGGGCACTGGCGCGCAATCATCGGCCGGCGATGCCCGGCGGGTGTGCCGTTGCGCCGCGAAACAGGCTCTCTGCGGCGAACGAATAGCCGGCCAGATCAATATCCTGCCGAGCCCCCGCCGCAGGATTCCGGAGAAAAACCGCCTCCTGCCACCGGCACTTTGGACACCGCAATCACGAGGACTCCGGCTTCAGGCGACCGCCTTCAGCACGAAATCGACGTGGATCGCATCGTAGGGGAAGAGCATGCGTCCCTCGGCCGTCTTGCTGATGACGCCCGCGTTCAGCAGCGCATGCACATCGCCATGCACGGCCTTCACGTCGCGCTCAACCCGGCGGGCGATCTCGCGAATGCTGAGCGCACCGGCGCCCGTCATCGCCTTCAGGATCTCCCATCGCTTCGCGGTCAGCACCTGCCACAGGAGCTCCACCGAAGCGAAGCTGATCCGGGCCGTGCTCGCAGCCTTGCGGCTGTTCACCACGCCCGCCACTTCGCTCAACGCCCCCTTCAGGGAGCGCACCTCAAGAGTCACGGTTTTCATCGCGCCACCTCGCGATATCTCGCTCGAAGTCCGCCAGAAGTTTATCGATGCTCTCGAACCGGTACGCCCGCTCCTGGCTGACGGTGTGCCGGTGATCGCCCTTGCCCACCTCGTTGTCGTCACGCAGAACGCACTCGCCGTTCACGACGAAAGCCAGGCGGTACTTCAGGTCATGGCCGCTGCCCCGCAGCGGCGCGGCCAGTTCCCAGACGACGATCTCCGCGAACTCGTGATCGGAGAGGATGATCCGCTGATCGACCCGCAACCGCGCTCGCATGTTGGATCTATTGACAACATTTCAGAATGTTGTCAATAGATCCAACGACCCGAGGCCGCAACGGCTCTCCCACGATGTTGACGTGATGAATGAGGGGGGGCTCATGATCGCCGTCTCGCGCCGTCATGGGCACTGGTGCATCGCGCCCACCGGTACGGCAGGGATCACTCCGCGAGGGATCTTCCGCTGGCCCGTCGATCCATCAGCCGCGGAGCGGCTCCCGTCCCGCCCAATCGCGGGCCGAAGCCACGTCACTGAGATCGAGGACCGCGCAGTCGGGTCCGGTGTTCAGAACGGAGGGGGGCGCGAACGCCGCGCGCCATTCGTGGCCGGCGGACGGGTGCGCCCCGGAGGCCGCGCAGCGTGGCCCGGGAAGGGCCGGCCCCGGCGCCCGTCCGCCGGGCTTCCGGGGAGGGCGTGCGTCAGTTGTTCAGCACCACCACCAGGTGGCTCACGGTGAGCACGCCGCTCGCGCCGTAGGTCCCCTGTGCCGACACGCCCAGCACCGAGGCGGTGCTGAGATCCGCATCGAGCGTCGAGGTGAGATCGGCGAAGGTGCTGAAGCTGTCGGTCGTCTGGCTCATCGCGTGTGCGATGGCGAAGGACGTGTCCTCGCCGTCCTCCGTGCTGCCGCTCTGCGGTACCAGCTCCAACCCGCTGGCGAGGCTCGAGGGGTCGATCGAGGTGTCCTCGATGCGCAGGACCTGGGTCGAGGCCGCCTGCAGGGCGGCCGGGTTGATCAGCAGTCCGGTGGAGCTGAGCCCCGAGAACGCCGTGGGCGTGCCCGGCGAGGCCCAGGAGAGGTGCAGTTGCGCCTCCGCCTGGCTGGAGCCGACCACGGTGAGGGCCGAGAAGTCCGGGGGGGCGGCCCCGAAGGGCGCCACGAATCCCGTGAACTGCACCGGAAGTCCGTTCGTGAGCGAGGTGGTCGAGAACGAGGCAGGGATCGCGACCTCGTAGGCGGCAGCCGTCGCATCCTGTCCCGACGTGCCGCCCGTACCTG
>JAKAFQ010000224.1 GCA_021817875.1 Pseudomonadota bacterium | reverse complement strand
CCGTTCTACAACACAGCGCTCGGGCTGGTGATGTGGCTCGGGCGCTTCTGGCCGATCGTGGCCGTGCTCGCGGTCGCCGGCTCGCTCGCGGCCAAGAAGCGCATCCCGGTCACGGAGGGCACCCTGCCCACGCACGGACCGACATTCATCATCCTGCTCATCGGCACGGTGCTGCTGGTCGGCGCGCTGACCTTCGTGCCGGCGCTCGCGCTCGGGCCCATCATCGAGCACCTGATGCTCTGGAGTCGCTGACATGCGCCGCAGACTCTCGATGTTCGACCGCACGCTGATCGGCCCGGCGACCGTTGACTCGCTGCGCAAGCTCGATCCGCGCGTGCAGTGGCGCAATCCCGTGATGTTCGTCGTCTATGTCGGCAGCATCCTCAGCAGCGCGCTGTGGCTCCGGGCACTGTCTGGACACGGCGAGGCGCCGGCGTGGTTCATCTTCAATGTCGCGATCTGGCTGTGGTTCACCGTGCTGTTCGCGAACTTCGCCGAGGCGCTGGCGGAGGGGCGCAGCAAGGCGCAGGCAGCCAGCCTGCGCGGGCTGAAGCAGACCGTGGAGGCGAAGCGCCTCGCCGACGCCGCCGATCGCTCCGCCTTCACGCGGGTGCGCGCCGACCGGCTGCGCAAGGGCGAACTGGTGCTGGTGGAGGCGGGCGATTACATTCCGGGCGACGGGGAAGTCATCGAGGGAGCGGCTTCGGTCGACGAGAGTGCCATCACCGGGGAGTCGGCGCCCGTGATCCGCGAGTCGGGCGGAGACTTCTCCTCGGTCACCGGCGGAACACGCGTGCTGTCCGACTGGATCGTGGTGCGCGTCACCGCCAACCCCGGCGAGACCTTCATCGACCGCATGATTTCCATGGTCGAGAGTGCCAGGCGGCAGAAAACCCCCAATGAGATCGCCCTCACCATCCTGCTGGTGGCCCTCACGCTGGTGTTCGTGTTCGCCACGGCGACCCTGTTGCCGTATTCGCGTTACAGCGTCGCGGTCACCAGGCTCGGCACGCCCGTCAGCATCACGGCGCTGATCGCGCTGCTGGTATGCCTGATCCCGACGACCATCGGCGGCCTGCTCTCGGCGATCGGGGTCGCCGGCATGAGCCGGATGATGCAGGCCAACGTGATCGCGATGTCGGGCCGCGCGGTGGAGGCGGCCGGTGATGTCGATGTGCTGCTGCTCGACAAGACCGGCACCATTACCCTGGGGAACAGGCAGGCCGCCGCGTTCATCCCCGCCGCCGGCGTGACCGAGGAGGAGTTGGCAGGAGCGGCGCAGCTTGCCTCGCTCGCGGACGAGACCCCCGAGGGCCGCAGCATCGTCGTGCTCGCCAAGCAACGTTTCAAGCTGCGCGAGCGTGACCTGACCTCGCTGCACGGCACCTTCGTGCCCTTCTCGGCCCACACCCGCATGAGCGGCGTCGATATCGCCGGCCGCCAGGTGCGCAAAGGCGCCGCCGACGCCATCCGCAGGCAGGTGGAGTCTCTGGGGCAGGTGTTTCCGAAAACGGTGCTCTCCACGGTGCAGGAAGTGGCGCGCCGCGGCAGCACGCCGCTGCTCGTGAGCGACGGTGCCCTCGTGCTCGGTGTCATCGAGCTGAAGGACATCGTCAAGGGCGGGATCAGGGAGCGCTTCGGTGAGCTGCGCCGCATGGGCATCAAGACCATCATGATCACCGGCGACAATCCGCTCACCGCCGCGGCGATCGCCGCGGAGGCGGGAGTCGATGACTTTCTCGCCGAGGCGACGCCGGAAGCGAAGCTCGAACTGATCCGCAGACACCAGACCGAGGGGCGCCTGGTCGCGATGACCGGCGACGGCACCAACGACGCGCCGGCGCTCGCGCAGGCCGACGTGGCGGTGGCGATGAACACCGGCACCCAGGCGGCCAAGGAAGCCGGCAACATGGTCGATCTCGACTCCAATCCGACCAAGCTGATCGAGGTGGTGGAGACGGGCAAGCAGATGCTGATGACCCGCGGATCGCTCACCACCTTCAGCATCGCCAATGACATTGCCAAGTATTTCGCGATCATTCCGGCGGCCTTCGCCACCACTTATCCGCAGCTCGACGCGCTCAACATCATGCGCCTGGCCAGTCCCTTCTCGGCGATCCTCTCGGCGGTGATCTTCAACGCCCTGGTCATCGTCGCCCTGATTCCGCTCGCCCTGAAGGGCGTGCGCTACCGGCCGCTCGGCGCCGTGACGCTGCTGCGGCGCAATCTGCTGATCTACGGTCTGGGCGGCATCCTCGTGCCGTTCGCCGGGATCAAGCTCATCGACATGTGTCTGCAGCTCGTCCACCTGGTCTGAGAGGCGCGCCATGAAAGACATCCTCCGCCCGGCGATCGCGCTGCTGATCGTCATGACCGCGATCACCGGCATCGCGTATCCGCTGGTGGTCACGGGTGTGGCGCAGGTGCTGTTCCCCGTCCAGGCCGCCGGCAGCCTCATCGTCCGCGACGGCAGGCCGATCGGCTCGCGTCTGATCGGCCAGCCCTTCAGCGATCCGAACTACTTCTGGAGCCGGCCCTCGGCGACCGGTCCGCAGCCCTACAACGGTCTTGATTCGACCGGGTCCAATCTGGGGCCGCTCAACCCGGCGTTGATCGATGCCGTGAAGGCGCGCATCGCGGCGCTGCGGGCCGCTGACCCGGGCAACCGCGCACCCATACCGGTGGACCTGGTGACGGCCTCGGCGAGCGGTCTGGATCCGGACATCAGCGTGGCGGCGGCCTATTACCAGGCCGGCCGGGTCGCCCGTGCCCGCGGCCTGCCGCTGCCTCGCGTGCGGGCATTGATTGCCGCTCATGCAAGGGGTAGCTTGCTCGGGATGATCGGCGAGCCCCGCGTCAACGTACTGGAACTCAACCTGGCCCTCGAGCGGATGCATTGAACGGACCCGCAGTCGCGCCGCATCTCGCCGGCGAAGCGCGCCGGCGCGCGGGCGATTGCCGCGACGCCCCATCACACGCATGAGCCGCACCGATCCCTTGGGCGAGACGCGACCGGATCCGGATCAACTGCTGGCGCGCGTCAAGGCGGAGGAGGCGCGCGCGGCCCGCGGTCGTCTGAGAATCTTCTTCGGCGCTTCCGCCGGAGTGGGCAAGACCTTCTCCATGCTGGAGGCGGCGCGCGTCGCCCGGGCCGGCGGCAGCGACATCGTGATCGGCTACCTCGAGCCGCACGGCCGCCCGGAAACCGAGCGTCTCGCCGAAGGGCTCGAGCGGCTGGCGACGCTCGCGGTGAGTTACAAGGGAATCGTGCGCCAGGAGTTCGATCTCGATGCGGCGCTCGCGCGCCGGCCGGCCGTGCTGCTGGTCGATGAGCTCGCCCACTCCAACCTCACCGGCGGCGTGCCTCAGCCGCGTCACCCCAAGCGCTGGCAGGACATCGAGGAGCTGCTCGAGGCGGGCATCAGCGTCTGGACCACGGTCAACGTTCAGCATCTCGAGAGCCTGAACGATCTCATCTACCAGACCACCGGGGTCCGCCAGAGCGAGACCCTGCCCGACAGGGTGTTCGATGAAGCCGACGACATCGAGCTGATCGACCTGCCGGCCGACGATCTGCTGGCGCGGTTGCATGCCGGCAAGGTCTACGTGTCGGAAGCCGTGGCCGGCGCCGTCGAGCGCTTTTTCCGCAAGCCCAACCTCATGGCGCTGCGCGAGATCGCGCTGCGCCGCGCTGCCGAGCGTGTCGAGGCCGCCTCGCGCGCCATGCGCTCGGCCGGTCCCGGCGCGCGCATCGCCGGCGATCACATCCTGGTCGCGGTCGGACCGGACCTGCAGGCCGAGCAGCTGGTGCGGACCGGCAAGCGCACCGCGGATGCGTTCGCCGCCCGTTGGACGGTCGTGTACGTCGAGACGCCGGCGCTGCTGCGCCTGTCGGATGCGGACCGCAACCGGCGCATTGCGGTGCTGCGCCTGGCGGAATCGCTCGGGGCGGAGACCGTGACGCTCGATGGACCCTCGGCCGCCGCCGCGCTGCTCGAGTACGCGCAGATGCGCGGCGCCACTCGCATGCTGGTCGGCACGCCCAAGCGGCGCGGCTGGCGCGCGTGGGTCCGAGGGTCCACCTCGAGTACGCTGGTCAAACGGGCCAAGGGGTTCGATGTGGTGGTGGTGGCGCCGGCGGAGGCGCTGAAGCCACGCACCTCGCCGTTTCATATGGCCGGACCCGCTCCCGAAGCGGCGCTGCGCCGGGACCGCTACGGCTGGGCCGCGGGCATCAGCGTGCTGTGCACGCTGCTCGCATTCGCGATGTATCCGCACTTCAAGCTCTCGAATCTCGCCATGGTGTATCTGCTCGGCGTCACGGTGGCCGGGCTGAGGTTGGGGCGCGGCCCCTCGGCGCTGACGGCCGTGCTCAACGTGCTGATCTTCGATTACTGTTTCGTTCCGCCGCGCTTCACGTTCGCCGTGTCCGACGTGCAGTACTTCGTGACGTTCGGTGCCATGCTGACCATCGGCCTCGTCATCGCGACTCTGACGGCCAACGTGCGTCAGCAGACGCGGGTTGCCGGAGCCCGCGAGCGGCGCACGGCGGCCCTGTACGCCATGAGCCGCGAGCTCGCCGTCACCCGCGGCATCGAAAGCATGGCGAGTGTCGCGGTGCGCCATGTGGCCGAGGTGTTTCAGTGCCGGGCGGTCGTTCTGCTGCCGGACCGGGAGGGAAAATTGCAGCGTCCCGCTGGGCCGGCGCTCGAGAATTCCCTGCGCGGGGCGGACCTGGCCGTTGCGCAGTGGGTCAACGACCATGGCCGGCGCGCGGGTCTGGGCTCGGATACGCTGCCGGCGGCGCCGGCGCTGTATGTGCCGCTCGGTGACGAGAGTCGTGCCACGGGCGTCCTGGCGGTGCTGCCGGTCAATCCCCGCCGCGTGCTGCTGCCCGAGCAGAGCCACCTGCTCGATACCTTCGCCAGCCAGATCGGCCTGGCGATCGATCGGGTGCGTCTCGCCGAGGTGGCCCATGCCTCCAGCCTCGCCGCCGAACGGGAGAGCCTGCGCAACACGCTGCTCGCCTCGATCTCACACGACCTGCGCACGCCACTTGCGGTGATGGTGGGGGCGGCGAGCACTCTGGCCGAGCGAGGCGAGGTGCTCGAGGCGGCCCAGCGGATCCAGCTCGCCGCGTCCATCGAGCTCAAGGCCCGAGAGATGGCGGATCTCGTGTCGAACGTGCTCGACCTGATGCGCTTCCAGTCCGGACAGGTGGCGCTGCGGCGTGACTGGCAGTCGCTCGAGGATCTCGCGGGTGCGGCGCTGCAGCGGCTCGATGAGCGTCTGAAGGCCCATCCCGTGGAGCTGCATCTGCCGCGCGACCTGCCCCCGGTCCACGTGGATGCGGGCCTCGTCGTGCAGCTGTTCGGGAACCTCTTCGACAACCTGGCCAAGTACACCCCGCCCGGCACACGCGCCTCGGTGTCTGCGGCGGATGAGGGCGCAAACGTGCGCGTCGTGGTCGAGGACGACGGTCCCGGCTTCCCGCCAGGGGATCCGGAACGGCTGTTCGAGAAGTTCCAACGCGGCTCGGGCGAAGGCGCCGTGGCGGGCGCCGGCCTGGGGCTCGCCATCTGCCGTGCGATCGTGCGGGCCCACGGCGGCGAGATCGAAGCGCATCGGGGCGCAGGCGGGGGCGCGCGGTTCGAGTTCACCCTGCCGGCGCGGGAGCCGCCCGCGTGACCGAAGCCATGCATCAGGTGCTGGTGATCGAGGACGAGCCGGCGATCCGCAGGGTGTTGAAGGTGCTGCTCGAGGCCGAGCGCTATCGGGTCATCGAGGCCGATTCGGCGCTGCGCGCCGAAATCGAGGCCCGCACGCACAAGCCGGACCTGCTGCTGCTGGATCTGGGGCTGCCGGATGGGGACGGGCTGTCGATCATCCGGCGGGTGCGCGCCTGGTCCCCCGTTCCCATCATCGTGCTGTCGGCCCGCACCCAGGAGGAACAGAAGATCGCCGCCCTGGACGCCGGCGCCGACGACTATGTGACCAAGCCTTTCAGCGCCCCTGAGCTGCTGGCGCGCGTGCGCGCGGGCCTGAGGCGCAACGTACGCGGCCCCGAGCCGTCCCCGCTCCTGCGGCTCGGCGCGCTCGAGCTCGATCTCGCCAGGCGCGAGACGCGCAGTCCCTCGGGAGAGGTCCGCCTCACGCCGCTCGAGTACCGGCTGCTCGAGTGCCTCGCGCGGCATCTCGGTGCGATCGTGACCCAGAATCAGCTGATCCGCGAAGTGTGGGGGCCGGAGCGGCTCGGGGACTCGCGGGGCCTGCGGGTAGGCATCATGAGCCTGCGCGCCAAGATCGAGCCCGATCCGCGCAAGCCGCGCTACCTGATCACCGAAGCCGGCCTCGGCTATCGTCTGCGCGCCGATGAGCCCTGAGGTCTAGGTCAGCGACACGACCAGCTTGGCGGAGTGGCTGCGCCAGTTGATGGGGATGACGAACGAACGGCTGCCCGGCTTGTGCGGGATCCGCGGCTGGTCTCCCGTGAGCACGCTCGGCACCGAAATCACGAAGTCGTGGCCGAAGTCACGCCGCGCGTTGCCCGAGATGGTGTTGGCGACCTCGCCCACCAGGTCGAGCATGCTCTCGTGGCTGAAGTCGTTTTCCTGCATCTTCATCAACAGCACCGTCAGCATGGCCCGGGGCGCGGTGAAGTACACCACGCCCTGCCGTTTGCCCGAAACGGTGATGATGCCGGTGTAATCGTGCACCGCCGGCTCGCCCTCGAGGAGGTAGGGCGAGCCGATGGTCGCCGGCTGCTGAGCGGCCACCTCGAAATACCGGGTGGTGCCCTCGACGAAGGTTTTCAGTTCCTCTTCCCGCAGCATCTGCGCGCTCTGTGCTCTGCAGTCCGTGGTCAGGATATCAGCTCGGCGAGGGCATCATTGAGCTGCCGGTCGGTGAACGGCTTGTGCAGGAAGCCGTTCGCTCCCTGCTCCATCGCCTGCACCGCGGTCGCCTTGTCGGTGAGCGCCGAGATGACCAGGATGCGCATGG
>JAKAFQ010000223.1 GCA_021817875.1 Pseudomonadota bacterium | reverse complement strand
GCCGAGCTGCAGGAACGCGCCGATGCCGCGGCCGCCGCCTGCGGCCGCTCGCCACAGCCGGGCGCCTGCGACCAGGTAGGCTCCGGCGGCATGGTGGATCAGGCCGCCCTCGAACCGTTGGAATCGGCCGGTATCGATCCAGCCACCGACCTGCAGCGTCAGGGGCAGCCCGGCGCAGCGGCCGCGCCATGCCTCCTCCGAAACGATCAGCGTGCCGCCCGGATCATAGGCGAGCTCGGTTTCATGGTCGCGGAAGATCCCCAGGGAAAAGGATGCGTGCGCACCCGGGTGCACGAACACGTCGGCGCCCCAGGCGCCCTTGGGGTAGGTGGGCAGCACGAAGGTGCTGATCGAGGCATCGGAGGAAAAATCGAGGGACACGAAGTTCTGGGCGAACGGGACGGTGAAGAACTGGTCATCGACGTACATCAGGCCGACCCGCAGCCGCAGCTTGCGCGCCAGCAGGTCCTGTTGGAACCAGGCGCGGTCGAGCGAGGTCTCGGAATAGGCGTCCATGTTGTCCGGATCGGCGAGCGCGGGCACCTGGCGGGTGGCGACGTTTGCGCCGCTGTGACTCTGCGCATCGAGAAACAGCCTGCCACCCGGCGAGCCGACCAGCTTGCGCGTGTCGAGGGTGAGCTGCAGTTCGAGCAGGCGCTGGGCGTCGAATCCGAGCGCATGAGGCAGCCCGCCCCTGAGCACGTGCGATCCATCGAGTTGCACGAAGCCGTGGATCGCGACGCCATGATGCGCGAGATAGGCGCCTGGGGCGGCGACGCGCGCCGCGGCCGAGGGCAGGTGCGCAGCGGCGAGAAAGGCTGCCGCACGGGCACACGCGAGCAGCCGCGCCGGGCGCCCTCCGGGCCCGCGCACCGCCCCGACCCGATGGGTTGGATCAACGGAGCGATCTGTCAAGGATGTTCCACCGGGAGGGATGGCGCGGCAGACGCTGCCTCCAGGCCGGATCGGCAGGCGCACGCGCCGAGGGACCGCGCGGCGAGGATAACCCGAATTGGTGCGCCGCGTCCGAGGAGTGCGCGGGACGCCGGCGATCTCTGCAGCGACAGCCCGCGCCGTGAGCGCTCGATGCGCGGGCGCGGCGGGGGCGCTACGCACCAATACGGATGGTCGCTGCGGCGCCGGGGTGCAGACTGAGCCGTATCCAGCCCGGATCACCCTGGACAGGTGAGCGGACGTCCCGAGGACGAGGAGTGGCGTGAGATGAGCGGGAGCCTGGTCATGTTCGCCGTGCCGTCGCTGCATGATATCGATCCGGTGGAGGCGGACAAGGTGGCGCGGATCACCGCGGCGCTCGATGCGCGGCTCGAGCTGTATCACTGCCTGTTCGATGCCGACCTCAGCCGCTCGGGACAGATCGGGGCCGCCCGAGCCCAGGAGGTGATCCAGCAGCGGGTCGTGAGCGTGCAGCGCGGACTCGAGCGGTCCGCAGAGCGGTTGCGAACCCGGGGCATCACGGTTGGCACGAATGTGCGCTGGGATTACCCCGTCTACGAAGGCATTGTCCGCCAGGTCCTGCGCCACAGACCGCAACTGCTCGTTGCGCGGTCGGGCCGTCACGGTCGTCTCGCGCGGCTCGTTCCCTCGCACACGGACTGGAAGCTGATCGAGACCTGTCCGTGTCCGCTGCTGCTGCTGAAGACCCGCCGTCCCTACGGCAAGCCTCCGCTCATCGTGGCCGCGGTGGATCCGGGACATGCGCACGACAAGCCGGCGGCGCTCGATGAGCGGATACTCGAGTCGGCCGCCCGACTGAGCGGCGCGCTCTCGGGGCGTCTGCTGGTGTTTCACGCGCGTACCCCGTGGGACGAGGCCATTCGGGCCGACCCGGAGCTGCGCGACCTGCCCGAGTACCGCGATGAGCAGATCCATCGCGCCTACGTGGCGCAGGTTCACACCCGGGTGCTGAAACTCGCCGAGCGGCACGAGGTTGCCCGAAGTCAGGTGCATATCGAGGACGGGCACGCCGCGGAGGCGCTGCCGCGCTACGCGAAGCAGCGCAAGGCCGATCTCATCGTCATGGGCGCGGTGTCGCGCTCGCGGCTGCGCCGCGCGTTCATCGGCCATACGGCCGAGCGGGTCCTCGATGCGCTCGACAGCGACGTGCTGATCCTCAAGCCGCCGGGATTTCACACCGCGGTGCGCCGCGAGTCGACTCATCACGTGCGGCGTGTCGAGCCGCGGACTCGGCTCATCTGGTGATGCCGGAGCGATCCGCGCGCCTGCGCCGTTCGACCGCGGCTGCGCAGCCCTGCCGATGACGGCCGCTAGGGGCGTGCTTTGCGCCTGGCCGTGGCCGGGTCCTGCCCCGAAGCGCAGAGCGGTGAGCAATCGGGACCGCGGGCGTCGTCGGCGAGCGAACAGCAGTTCTCGGTCAGAAATCCCACCAGGGAGTGCATGCGATCGAGATCGGGGCTGTAGTGAAGATGCCGTCCCTGGCGGCGGCTGGTGACGAGCCCGGCGTTGACCAGTTCCCGCAGATGGAACGACAGGGTCGGCGCGGGTACCGCGAGCCGCCGGCTGAGCTCGCTGGGGGTGTAGCCGGCCGGGCCGCGTCTCACCAGCAGTCGAAACACCGCAAGACGCGCCTCGGAGGCGAGAGCGCCGAGGGCGGCGAGCGCGTCTTTGGATTTCACGATTGCAATGGTATCAAAGAATGGGTGGTTTCAAAGAATGAGCCGCGCGCCCTGCGCGCGCTCGGCAGCTTCGGTCGACCCGGGCGGGACGCGCTTCGAGGCGAGCCCCATCATCAGGGAAAGCCGCCAGCCGGGTAACGGGAACCCCTACAATGGCCGCCGCACGCCGCATCGGCTGCACGGACGGCCCGTCGCGTGCCGCCGGGCAGGAGAGGCCTGATGAGCGAAGCGAGACTCATGCACAGAGTGTGGTTGCGCAACGCGGCGCTGGCCGCAGCCGCGGTGCTGCTGGCGGGTCTGAACCGACCCGCCAGTGCGGCGGCGGCGCCTGCCGTGCGGCCGGCCGCGGTGCACACCGCGCAGCTGGTATTCGGCGGCGCGGGCTTCGATCCTCTCATGGCCCACCTGCTCGTCGGGGACACCCTCGAGATCCGCTCTGCGGCGGCCACCGCGCTGCACCTGGTCAATGCCCCCGGCGAGCCCGAGCGCGTCAACCGCACCGTGGCCGCCGGCGAGCGCACCGTCCTGCGCCTGGGCAAGCCCGGTGTCTATCTGTTCTACGACGACACGACCACGCGGTTCGATCCCGAGGTGAACCAGGTGGCCGCGCGCAGGGATGCCCGGACTTTCCCGATGCCCGCGTACGCGGTGGTGCTGGTGACCGATCGCAACGGCGGCGGCCTGCGCACGAGCGCCGATCAGGTCCACATTCCGGATACCTCCATGACCTTCCGGCCCTGGGTGACGGTGGTCAGGGCGGGAACGCCCGTCGTCTTCACCAACGATGACATGGATCCGCATGTGGTCACTGCCGCCACCGCGCCGATGATCATGCCGGGACCCGGAGGCGTTCTGCTGAGGAAACGCATGCCCGCATTCGCGCCGCTGGCACTGGCTGCCGACGGCGGCTCGGCCCGCCTCACCCTGAGGCAGCCGGGTCTGTACCACTACTTCTGCCCGGTGCATGCGCTCTACAGCGCCGCGGCACATACCTTCCGGCCGTTGAAAAGTTTCGGTGGCTATCCGTTCGTCATGGACGGGGTGATCGTGGTGCTGCCGCGGACGGCGCGCTAGCGCTCCCCGGGGCGTCATGCCGGGGACGCCGCGGCCGGCGATCGGGGCGCGGCGCAGCGCTGTTCGGAACGGCATCCCTCAGCCGGGGATCTTCAGCAGCCGTGCCCGTTCACGCTCGAGGCGCGCCGCGTGGGCACGGACGCCGAGCAGGTCGCGGGTGCTGACCAGACCGACGAGTTTGCCGTTGGTGCGCGCGACGATCGGCAGGCGGCCGACATGGGCCGCGACCATCCGGTCGGCGAGCTCGCCCACCGGTTCGTCCGGGTAGCCGACCGGCACTTCGGCGGCGCCGAGACGCTCGCCCAAGATCTCACCGTGCTGCCCGCCCTGGCGTGCCCAGCGCAGCACGTCGGAGCGCGAGACCAGGCCGACGACGCGTCCGTCATCGTCGAGCACCGGATAGCTCCTGTGGCGTTTCACGCCCGGTTCCACATTGAAAAATGCCAATGTTTCCTGCATCGAAAGGCTCGCGGGCAGGGTGTGCACGGGGTGCGCCATGATCTCGCTCACGCGCATCACCTCGAATGGATCGACGGCGTACTCGTAGATCAGATGACGTCCGCGACGCGCCAGGCGCTCGGTCAGGATGGAGCGGCGCATCACGAGCACGGTCACGGCGAACGAGGTCGCGCAGGCGATGATCACCGCCGGCATCACCCGCAGGTCTCCGGTCAGCTCGACGGCGAATACCGTCGCCGTCAGCGGGCAGCGCAGTGTCCCGCCCAGCACGGCCGCCATCGACAGCAGCGCCCAGAAGCCGGCGCCGCCGAGCGGCAGGATGTGAGCCTCCATGACGCCGACCGCTCCGCCCATGATCAGCAACGGCGCCAGAGTGCCGCCTGAGGTGCCCGAAGCAAGCGCGACGACCCAGATGATCGCCTTGACCAGGAACAGCGTCACGGCGGCGTGCAGCACCACGGTGCCATTGATCAGGGCCTGGATGTTGTCGTAACCGACGCCGAGCGCGGCCGGATCGATCAGACCGCCGACTCCCACCGCGACGCCGCCGAGTGCCGGCCACCACATCCAGTGGAGGGGCAGCTTTTCGAACCGCTCCTCGAACCAATAGAGCGCCCCGGTCGTGAGCGCCGATTGCAGGCCCGAGAGCACGCCGGCACCGGCGCACAGCGCGAGGCCCCACCAGGGCAGGGCCGGGATGCCGGTATGGGGGAAAAGCGGCCAGGCGCCGACCAGCCATGGCCGCCAGGCGATCGCCACGATGCTCGAGATCACCACGGGAACGAAGCTGCGCGGCTTCCATTCGAAGAGCATCACTTCGATGGCGAGCAGCACGGCCGCCACCGGTGTGCCGAATATCCCAGTCATGCCGGCAGCCGCTCCGGCTGCCAGCAGTGTCTTGCGCTCGGCGGCACTCAGGTCGAAGCACTGCGCGAACAGCGAGCCGAGCGCGCCGCCGGTCATGATGATCGGCCCTTCGGCGCCGAACGGCCCCCCGGTGCCGATCGCGATCGCCGAGGACAGCGGCTTCAGCACGGCCACCTTGGGCTCGATGCGGCTCTGGCTGATCAGGATCGCCTCGAGCGCCTCGGGAATACCGTGTCCACGGATCTTCTCCGAGCCATAGCGGCCGATCCAGCCCACGATGAGGCCGCCGGCGATCGGGATGAGTATCGAGGCGGGACCGAGTCGGGCGTGGCTGAGATACGTCGTGGCGCTCGAGAGCACATGGAAATAGACGAGATTCGTGATCAGCGCGATCAGCCTCAGCAGCGCCCAGGCGGCGAATGCGCCGAAGCTGCCGGTGACGAGCGCCAGTGCGGACAGCGCCAGCAGGCGCCGGTCGGCGCTGAAATCACGCAACGTATCGTGGATGCGGTGGCTCGCGGCGTCCGCCTTCATGATGCTGCGATGCGGGGGCGGCACGGGTCGTACATGGTCTAAATATATCGTAGTACGATAGTAATCTCCAGGTGCGCTCCGATATTCCGCGTCGCCCCGCGTACCGCCGCTTCATGGCCCGGCCGGTGGCCCGCCGGCCCGACGCTGCAGCCTCCCCGATCCGGATCCCGGATCGGGCCGTGGGCGGCGCCGGGCGAGCGGCGTGAGGATGCTGCGCCTCGAAACCCGCCGCATCGGCATGGCGAAGCTCGTATGAGCGGGCGCAGCGCGGTAAAATCGCCGGGCGGTATGGCCGGCGCGGCCGCGTCGGTCGAGCATTGAGGAGGATTCGTGCAATGGACAACCAGGCCAGAAAGACTGCCGCTCTCGATACGCCCTCTGGACTTGCGCCGGAGGCGACCCGCGACATCCCGCCGGCGCTCACGACGCTGCTCGCCGACGTGTTCGCACTGTATGTCAAGACCAAGAATTTCCACTGGCACCTCTCCGGTCCGCATTTTCGGGACTATCACCTGCTGCTCGACGAGCAGGCGACGCAGATCCACGCGATCGCCGACCCGATCGCCGAACGGGCGCGCAAACTCGGCGGCACCACTCTGCGCTCGATCGGACACGTCGCGAAGCTGCAGCGGTTGCGCGACAACGATGCCGCGTTCGTCACGCCGCGCGACATGCTGGCCGAGCTGCGCGAGGACAACAAACAGCTCGCCGCCTCGATGCGTCAGCTCCATGGTCTGTGCGATGAGCACGGAGACGTCGCCACGGCCAGTCTGCTCGAAGTGTGGATCGACGAGGCCGAGCAGCGCACCTGGTTTCTTTACGAGGCGACACGCCACGCGGAGTAGGCGCCGGCCCTGCCGTTCAGGGTGGCGACTCGCCGCAGAGGAACGGTCCGCAGGCCGGGCGGGCGCCGGCGGCGCTTCGATCAGTGGTACGCGGACGATGGCGGAGGGTGTGAATGTCGCATGACCTGATGCCTGCGGTGTTTCTCGGCCACGGCTCGCCGCTCAACGCGCTGGCGAGCAACGCCTGCACGGAGGCATGGAAGCGTATCGGCCAACAGGTGCCGCGGCCGGCGGCGGTGCTGTCGATCTCCGCCCACTGGTACGTGCCCTCGACCCGGGTCACCCTCGACGCGCTCCCGAGGACGATCCATGATTTCTCGGGGTTCCCGGACGAGCTGTTCCGGTTCCGGTACCCGGCGCCCGGGGATCCGGCATTGGCGCGGCGGGTGGCCCGATTGCTCGCGCCGCTCGATGTCGGGCTGGATGGTGAGTGGGGACTCGATCACGGCACCTGGGGGGTGCTCACGCACCTGTATCCCGAGGCGGACGTGCCGGTGGTGCAGCTGAGCATCGATGGAACGCGGCCGCCGGCGTTTCATCATGAGCTCGGCCAGCGCCTCGCGCCGCTGCGCACCGA
>JAKAFQ010000222.1 GCA_021817875.1 Pseudomonadota bacterium | reverse complement strand
CGGGCCGGAAATCATCGTCGAAAGCACGCTGCGCGACCTGTACGACGGCGTTCCGATGGAGGAAGTGCGCAAGTCCGCCATCCTCGCGGCGCGCGCGCTGATCGAGAAGGATCCGGCGTACAGCTACGTGACCGCGCGGCTGCTGCTGCACACGATCCGCCTGGAGGTGCTCGGGGAGGAGGTCGGCCAGGCGGCGATGCAGGAGCGCTACGCGACCTATTTCGGCGAGTTCGTGCTGCGCGGCATCGAGGCCGAGCTGCTCGACCCCGAGCTCGCGAACTTCGATCTCGGGCGGCTGGGCAAGGCGCTCAAGGCGGAGCGCGACCTGAAGTTCGGCTATCTCGGGCTGCAGACCCTGTACGACCGCTACTTCCTGCACGTGCGCGGCCGGCGCATCGAGCTGCCGCAGGCGTTCTTCATGCGCGTGGCGATGGGCCTGGCGCTCAACGAGGACGACCGCGAGGCGCGCGCGATCGAGTTCTACGACGTGCTGTCGAGCTTTCACTTCATGAGCTCGACGCCGACGCTGTTCAATGCCGGCACTCTGCGCTCGCAGCTGTCGTCGTGCTACCTGACCACGGTCTCGGACGACCTCGAAGGCATCTACGAGGCGATCAAGGAGAACGCGCTGCTCGCGAAGTACGCCGGCGGGCTCGGCAACGACTGGACTCCGGTGCGCGCGCTCGGCTCGCACATCAAGGGCACCAACGGCAAGTCGCAGGGCGTGGTGCCGTTCCTCAAGGTCGTGAACGACACCGCCGTGGCGGTCAACCAGGGCGGCAAGAGGAAGGGCGCGGTGTGCTCGTACATCGAGACCTGGCACCTCGACGTCGAGGAGTTCCTCGAGCTGCGCAAGAACACCGGGGACGACCGGCGGCGCACGCACGACATGAACACCGCCAACTGGATCCCGGACCTGTTCATGAAGCGGGTGATGGAAGGCGCCCACTGGACGCTGTTCAGCCCCGCGGACGTCGGCGAGCTGCACGACCTCACCGGCCGGGCGTTCGAGGAGGCCTACCTGCGCTACGAGGACCGGGCCGCGCGCGGCGAGCTGAAGCTCCACAAGCGCATCCCGGCGCTGCAGCTGTGGCGCAAGATGCTGAGCATGCTGTTCGAGACGGGGCATCCCTGGATCACGTTCAAGGACCCCTGCAACCTGCGCAGCCCGCAGCAGCACGCCGGCGTGGTGCACAGCTCGAACCTGTGCACCGAGATCACGCTGAACACTTCGGCCGACGAGATCGCGGTGTGCAATCTCGGCTCGGTCAATCTGGTCGCGCACCTGGGCGAGAACGGCCTGGACTTCGACAGGCTGAAGCGCACCGTCCGCACGGCGATGCGGATGCTGGACAACGTGATCGACATCAACTACTACGCGGTCGCGAAGGCGCGCAACTCCAACCTGCGCCACCGGCCGGTGGGCCTGGGGATCATGGGCTTCCAGGACTGCCTGCACAGGCTGCGCGTGCCCTATGCGTCGCAGGAGGCGGTCGAGTTCGCTGACCGCTCGATGGAGATGGTCGCCTATTGCGCCTACTGGGCATCCACCGAGCTCGCCCAGGAGCGCGGTCGCTACAGCTCGTTCCAGGGCTCGCTCTGGGACAGCGGCATCCTGCCGCAGGACTCGCTCGACCTGCTCGCGGCGGAGCGCGGCGGCTACGTCGAGCTGGACCGCTCGGCGGCGCTCGACTGGGAGGCGCTGCGCGCGCGCATCAAGCAGTACGGAATGCGCAATTCCAACTGCCTGGCGATCGCGCCCACCGCCACGATCGCCAACATCGTGGGCGTGTCCGCCTCGATCGAGCCGACCTACCAGAACCTGTACGTGAAGTCGAACCTGTCGGGCGAGTTCACGGTGGTCAACGACTACCTGGTGGCCGACCTCAAGGCCGCCGGCCTGTGGGACGAGGTGATGATCGCCGATCTGAAGTACTTCGACGGCAACCTCGCGCGCATCGACCGCGTGCCCGCGGAGCTGCGCCGGCTCTACGCGACCGCCTTCGAGATCGAGCCGAAGTGGCTGGTGGAGGCGGCGGCGCGGCGCCAGAAATGGATCGACCAGTCGCAGTCGCTGAACATCTACATTGCCGGCGCCTCGGGGCGCAAGCTGGACGAGACTTACAAGCTCGCCTGGATCCGCGGGCTCAAGACCACCTATTACCTGCGCGCGCTCGGGGCGACGCACGCCGAGAAGTCGACCGTGAAGGCCGGGCAGCTGAACGCGGTCCCGGCGACCGGCGGCGCGGCCCAGGAAGAGGCCAAGTTCTGCAGCATCGACAACCCGGAGTGCGAGGCCTGCCAGTAGGCTTCGGGAACAAGAACACAGGAGACCGCCCATGCTGACGTTCGAAGAAGAAAGCAAGCGGAACGCGATCCCCGGCCTCGCGATCCAGCCGGTCAGCGGGTTCGTCCCTGCCTCCGGCGGCAAGGAGGAACGCTTCGCCGCGGGCAACGCCTTCCGGCGGATCACGGTCGAGGACAAGCGCATCATCAACTCGAAGGCGGACGTGAATCAGCTGGTTCCCTTCAAGTACAAGTGGGCCTGGGAAAAGTACCTCGCCGCCTGCGCCAACCACTGGATGCCGCAGGAGGTCAACATGAGCCGCGACATCGCGCTGTGGAAGGACGCCGGCGGGCTGACCGAGGACGAGCGGCGCGTCATCCGGCGCAATCTCGGCTTCTTCGTCACCGCCGATTCGCTTGCCGCGAACAACATCGTGCTCGGCACCTACCGCCACATCACGGCGCCCGAATGCCGGCAGTACCTGCTGCGCCAGGCGTTCGAGGAGGCGATCCACACCCACGCCTACCAGTACATCGTCGAGAGCCTCGACCTCGAGGAGGGCGAGGTGTTCAACGCCTACCACGAGATTGCATCGATCCGCGACAAGGACGAGTTCCTGATCCCGTTCATCGACACGCTCACCGACCCGGCGTTCCGCACCGGGACGCCGGAGAGCGACCAGAATCTCCTGAAGAGCCTGATCGTGTTCTCCTGCCTCATGGAAGGCCTTTTTTTCTACGTCGGCTTCACCCAGATCCTGGCCCTGGGGCGCCAGAACAAGATGACCGGCGCCGCCGAGCAGTACATGTACATCCTGCGCGACGAGTCCATGCACTGCAATTTCGGCATCGACGTCGTTAACCAGATCAAGCTCGAGAACCCGCATCTGTGGACCGCCGAGTTCCGCGAGGAGATGCAGGAGCTGTTCCGCAGAGCGGTGGACCTGGAGTACCGCTACGCGGAAGACACGATGCCGCGCGGCGTGCTCGGGCTGAATGCGCCGATGTTCAAGGAATACCTGCGCTTCATCGCCAATCGCCGCTGCCAGCAGATCGGCCTGGAGACGCTGTTTCCGGGAGCGGCGAACCCGTTCCCGTGGATGAGCGAGATGATCGACTTGAAGAAGGAACGAAATTTCTTCGAGACCAGGGTGATCGAGTACCAGACGGGCGGGGCGCTGAGCTGGGATTGAACCCGGCTCTTTTTTTGCCCGCCGATCGCCGCGACGCGAGAGGAGCAACGATGCACCGAGTGACCGCTTGCAAGGCCGAGGAGGACTACCGGTTGTGGCTGCGCTTCGACGACGGGCTGGAAGGCAGCGTGTTTCTCGGCAACCTGCTCGAAATCGGTGCTTTCAAGCTCTGGCGCGACGTGCGCGAGTTCGAGAAGGTGAGCGTGGATCCAGACAGCGCGACGGTGACCTGGGAGGGGGGCATCCGGCTCGATCCGGACATCCTCTACCAGGACCTGATGGCCAAAGGCGGAGCGTAATGCGCCGCGGTGAAGGATTCGGCCTGCCCCGGGGGAACCCTCCCGCGGGGCGGCTGAATAGTCCGGGCCAGGACGGCCGGGCTCTCTTGTGCAACATCCTTTAGGAGATAGCTATGGCAACGAAAGCGAAGAAGAAGGCGAAGAAACCGGCGAAAAAGAAGAAGAAGAAAGCCGCAAAGAAGAAGAAAAAGTCGTCTAAAAAAGCTGCCAAGAAAAAGGCAGCGGGGAAGAAAAAAGCCGCCAAGAAAAAGAAAAAGGCAGCCAAGAGGGCTGCCAAGAAAAAGAAGAAAGCGGCAAAGAAACCCGCAAAGCCTGAGGTCAGCCCCGCGGCACCGGTGACGCCGGCCGAATCTGCGCCGCCGTCCACCGCTGCGGCTCCCGGCGCGAGAACCGCGCTGAATCCAGCCGCCGCGTGGCCGTTTCCAACCGGATCCCGGCCGTAACCGGGAACCGATCGGGAATGTGGCGGCGGGTGCAAACCCGCCGCCAGGCCTTCGAAGCTCCGCGGACCGCCTCGGTCCTCAGCTCCTGCGAAAAGGGCTGAGGCCGGTCCGCGGGCCTCATTTGAACCCGGCCGGCCATCCCCAGTCGGGCTCAAGGTTGAGGGCTGTATTTTACCCGGGGGAGGAAACTCCAAACAGACCAAATGGATAGCGGCGCGAGCCGTTTCGCGCGATGCGTTCCGCAGGCGGCATTGGGGCCCGGAAGTGCTTGACAAGCCTGTGATTTTCTTGGCATAATTCGCACCTGCTGCGCCGCAATATCCGCTGTCGACGAAGCGTCTTTTGGGCGTGCCTGCGGAGTCCTTCAAGCCGCACGCGAGGCACGCCAAGCAGGGCCGGCAACCCGTGCATGGCCCCGCAAGTGTCCCGTCTCTTGCCGTTCATTCGACGTTCAAAGCGTCGATGCGGCGTGCAGGGCACGGAGGCGGCCGGCGCTCTCAGCATGGAGGTGCACGATGGAAGCAACCGGTCACATGGAAGCAGCCAGCAACACCGACCGGCTATCGGGCTTCGCGGCGGCAGTCCGTCTGTTCGCCCTGACGCGCGGGGTGCTCTCGCTGGTGGGGCTTGCCGCCCTGCTGGTGGTCGGGCTGCCCCAGGCGCGCGAGTTGCTGCGGTGGGCGAGCCCGCCCCCCGCAGCCGCGGATGACGCCCCGGCGTCCAAGGTCAGCGCTGCCGGGCCAATCCAGGCCGCCGCGCAGGAAACCGGCCAGGAGCGCGCGCAGCGCGCGGTCGCCGAGTTCATCGCCAAGCGCTACCGGGTCGCGGACGACGCGGTCGCGGGTTTCGTGTCGGAGGCCTACCGGGCAGGGCGGCGCTTCGGCGTCGACCCCTTGCTCATCATTTCGGTGATGGCGATCGAATCGCGGTTCAACCCGGTTGCGCAGAGCGACTTGGGTGCCAAGGGGCTGATGCAGGTCATTCCGAAATACCACCCCGAGAAGGTGAGCGAGCACGGCGGCGCCGAAGCGCTGCTCGATCCGGAGGTCAACATCCAGGTCGGCGCCCAGATCCTGCACGAGTACCTGCGGCGTTTTGGCGGGATCCAGACTGCCTTGCAGGTCTACGCGGGCGCTGCCGACGAGCCGAGCGCGCAGTACGCCGCCAAAGTGCTTGCCGAGCGCACCCGGCTCGAGCGCGTGCTCAAGCGCGTGAGCGAGCAGGGCTGAGCGCGCCGAACTCGGCTTCCGGGCCGCCGCGCCGGGCGCATTAGCGGCGCCTGCGGCGCGCGCAAAATCTCTCGATGCGCTCGATTCCGGCGCCGAGCTCTTCCAGGCCGCGCGTATACGCGAAGCGGATGAAGTGGCGCGTGCCGTTGGCGCCGAAGTCGATGCCCGGTGTGGCGGCCACTGCTTCCTCGTCGAGCAGGGCGAGCGCGAAGCTGCGGGCGTCGTCGCTGAACGCGGCGCAGCTCGCATACAGATAGAAGGCCCCGCCCGGGTGCGCCGGGATGCGCAATCCGGCGCGCTCGAACCGCGGCACGAGGAAGTCGCGCCGGCGGGCGAACTCGCGGCGCCGCTCCTCCAGCACGGCGAGCGTCTGCGGCAGGAACGCCGCGAGCGCGGCTCGCTGGGCGACCGCCGACGGGCAGATGAACAGGTGCTGGGCGAGCGTCTCCACGCCGCGCACGCGCATCTCCGGCAGCACGATCCAGCCCAGCCGCCAGCCGGTCATGCAGAAGTACTTGGAGAAGCTGTTGACGACGACCACATCCCCGGGCAGACCGAGCGCGGTGCGCGGCTCGCCTTCGTAGACGAGCCCCTGATAGATCTCGTCGACGATCAGCACGCCGCCGCGTTCGGCGATGAATTCCGCGATGCGCCCGAGCTCGGCCGGGTCCGCCAGCGTGCCGGTCGGATTCGAGGGCGAGCCGAGCAGCAGCCCGGTGGTGCGCTCGCCCCACGCCGCGCGCACCGTCTCGAGCGTCGGCTGAAATGCCGTGGCGGCGCTCACCTTGAGCGGCCGCGCCACGCCCTCGAAAGCGCGCACGAAGTGCCGATAGCCGGGGTAACCGGGATCGGGTACGAGCAGCTCGTCGCCCGGATCGATCAGCAGGGCGAGCGTCAGCAGCAGGCCCCCCGAAGCGCCGGCAGTCACCGCGACGCGACCGGCGTCCACCGCGTGGCCGAAGCGCGCTGCGTAATAGCCGGCGATCGCCTCGCGCAGCGCCGGCAGGCCGAGCGAAGGCGTGTAGGCGGTCAGCCCCTCGCGTAACGCCGCCGCCCCCGCCTCGACGACCGGCTCGGGTGCAGTGAAGTCGGGCTCGCCGATCGCCATGTGCACCACTGTGCGCCCGAGCGCCTCGAGCGCATGCGCGCGCGACATCACCTCCATCACCTCGAAAGGCTGGATCGCGGCGACGCGCTGCGCCGTGTGTGCGCGCCGCGCGGGCGCCGGCGCGCGCACTCCTGCGGATCGGGGCCGGACAGCCATACGCAGGCCATTATACGGAGGCGCTCGCGTGCACCGCGCGCGGCGCGCCGACGAGCGCGGCTCGCGACCGCGCGCAAGTGCCAGGCGCTATAATTTTTTTCCCCGAGCGCCCCGCGGCACACCGCCGCGGGGAACCCTGGAGCCGAATGTGGACGAACAGCTGAGGAACAGCGCTCTCGAATATCACCGCTTGCCCCGGCCGGGCAAGATCTCGATCCTCCCGATCAAGCAGCTCACCAACCAGCGCGACCTAGCGCTCGCGTACACGCCCGGAGTCGCGGCGGCCTGCGAGGAGATCCAGCGCG
>JAKAFQ010000221.1 GCA_021817875.1 Pseudomonadota bacterium | reverse complement strand
CACCAGCGCGAAACGGCGCGGAAACGGCAGCATGGAGCAGGCGATGACGAAGAAGATCGAGTAGAAAAACGTCCACAGGAACAGAAATACCGTGAAGACGAGCGAACCGATTAACTGCATGGCGGCTCGTTACAACGGAACACGCTGCAGGGAACAGAGCGGCAGCCGGGCTGCAGGCTGTGCGTACATGATTCGTTCTATCCCGGCAGGCGCGACAGGTCGGCCACCCCGGCAAACAGCTCGCGCATCTGCGTGAGCAGTGCCAGGCGGTTGGCGCGCAGCCGCGGATCCTCGTCCATCACCATGACCTCATCGAAGAACGCATCAACCGCCGGACGCAGCCCCGCCAGTTCGGTGAGCGCCCCGGCATAGTCCCGGCGGGCGGTGGCGGCCGACACGGTGCCGCGCAACGGACTCAGGCAGTCGAACAGCCGTTGCTCGGCCGGCAGGCGCAGCAGCGCGACGTTCACTGCGTCCGCAGGCTGTCCACCCGCCTTCCTCAGGATGTTGCCGACGCGCCTGTTGGCCGCCGTCAGGCTCAGCGCTTCCGGCAGAGCGAGAAAACCGCTGAGCGCATTCAGCCGCGCATCGAAGTCGAGCGGCGAGACGGGTCGTGTCGCCAGCACGGCATCGAACATCTCAGTGCTGACCGTCGCGGCGCCGCTCTGCGGGCCGGCGCCTTCGAGATAATAGGCGCGCAGCCGCTCGAACAGGTAATCGTAGAGATCGCCGGCCACCGCCTCGATCGCGCCAAGCGGTGCGGGTTTACCGGCCGACATCGCGATCCGCTCGATATCCGCCTGTGCGAGCCGCACGGCCTGCCGTGCGAGTGCGGCCAGATCGAGGTCGAGACGCTTCTCCAGCAGGATGCGCGTCAGGCCGATGGCCGCCCGGCGCAGTCCGAACGGGTCCTTTGTGCCGGTGGGCTTTTCGCCGATCGCGAAAATGCCTGCCAGGGCCTCCAGCTTGTCGGCGATGGCGAGGAGCGTGCCGGTGCCGGTGAGCGGCAAAGCATCGCCTGCGGCGCGCGGCAGGTAATGCTCGCGGAGGGCGACGGCCACTTCGGCGTCTTCTCCATCCGCTGCAGCATAGTGGCTGCCCATGACGCCCTGCAGCTCGGGAAATTCTCCGACCATGGCGGTCAGCAGATCGCACTTGCACAGGCTGGCGGCGCGTTCCACCTGACCGGCCGGCTGTCCGAGCGAGGTGGCGATTTCGATCGCCAGCTCCCGGATACGGCGGGTGCGATCGCCCAGCGAGCCGAGCTTCGCCTGGTAAGTGACGGCCTCCAGTCCCCCAATGCGGCCGGCCAGCGCGCTCTTGCGATCCTGGTCCCAGAAGAACGCTGCATCGGCGAGGCGTGGGCGGACCACGCGCTCGTTCCCCTCCACCACTCGGGCGGGCTCGCGGCTCTCCAGGTTCGCCACCGCGATGAAGCACGGCAGCAGCGCGCCGCCGGGTGCCTGCACCGGAAAGTAGCGCTGATGATCCTCCAGGGTGGAAATCAGCACTTCGCGCGGCAGCTGCAGGAAACGCGGCTCGAAGCGCCCGGCGAGCGGCACGGGCCACTCGACCAGCGCGGTGACCTCCTCGAGCAGCGCTTCGCGGATCAGGGCCGTTCCGCCGAGCCCACCGGCCAAGGCCGACACCCTTTCGCGTATCTGCTCGCGGCGGCTCGCGAAGTCCGGTATCACATGGCCACGCCGGCTCAGGGTGCGTTCGTATCCCCCGGCACTGGAGAGGCGCAGGGGCCTGGGCGCATGGAAACGGTGACCGCGGCTCAGGTTGCCCGTCGGAACGCCGAGCAGCACCGCGGGCACGACGTCCTTGCCGTACAGCATGACGACCCAGTGCACGGGCCGCACGAACTCGGCCTCACCGCAGCCCCAGCGCATGCGCCGGGGAATCGGCAGCGCATCCAGCGCCTCCTGCACGACAGGGGGCAACAGCGCCACGGCCGCGGCGCCCGGCTTGACACCCGTGAAGTACAGAAATTCGCCCTTGGCCTCCGCGCGCCGATCGAGCGCCTCGAGCGCGACACCGCAGCTGGCAGCGAAGGCCTGGGCAGCCCGCGTCGGTTGGCCGGCTGAGTCAAATGCCGCGTGGACCGGCGGGCCGCGCCGCTCGATGTTCTGGTCCGGCTGGCGGCCCGAGAGGCGCCTGACGAGCACCGCGAGCCTGCGGGGAGAGGCGAACGAGCCCACGTGCCCGTGCGCAAGCCCGTGCTTGGCCAGCCCGGCCGTCAATCCCGAGGCAAACGCCCGCTCGAGCATGCGCAGCGCCTTCGGCGGCAGCTCCTCGGTGCCGATCTCCACCAGGAAGTCGCGCCGCTCGACCGTCATGCGTCCACCTTCACCGCGCCCGCGCCGCACACGTCCCGAGTGCTCATGCCTGTCCCGGCGTCCCCTTCGGGCGAGCCGCTGCGCAGCATGGGAAAGCCCAGGGCCTGGCGACTGTCGTAGTACGCGCGCGCCACACCGCCCGCCAGGGTACGCATGCGCAGAATGTAGCGCTGGCGCTCGGTCACCGAGATCGCCCGCCTCGCATCGAGCAGATTGAATGTGTGCGAGGCCTTGAGGACCTGCTCGTAGGCCGGCAGTGGCAGGCCGCTTGCGAGCAACGCTTTGCAGGTGCGCTCGTGGTCCTCGAAATGGCGCAGCAGCGTCGGCACGTCCGCTTGCTCGAAGTTGTACCTCGACTGCTCCACCTCGTTCTGGTGAAAGACATCGCCGTAAGTCATCCTGCCGAGCGGGCCGTCCGTCCAGAGGATCTCGTACAGGCTTTCCACCCCCTGCAGGTACATGGCGAGCCGCTCCAGGCCATAGGTGATCTCGCCGGTGACCGGCCGGCAATCGAGGCCGCCGACCTGCTGGAAATACGTGAACTGGGTGACCTCCATGCCGTTGAGCCAGACCTCCCAACCGAGGCCCCAGGCGCCCAGGGTCGGTGATTCCCAGTTGTCCTCGACGAAGCGCACGTCATGCACCAGCGGATCGAGGCCGAGTGCGCGCAGGCTTCCGAGGTACTGCTCGAGAATGTCCGGCGGCGAGGGTTTGATGATGACCTGGAACTGGTAGTAATGCTGCAGGCGGAACGGATTGTCGCCGTAACGGCCGTCCGCCGGCCGGCGCGACGGCTGGGCGTAGGCGGCGCTCCAGGGCTCCGGCCCGATCGAGCGCAGGAACGTCGCGGTGTGAAACGTCCCGGCACCGACTTCCATGTCGTAGGGCTGCAGCACGATGCAGCCCCGATCGGACCAGTACCGCTGCAGGGCAAAGATGAGCTCCTGAAAGGTCCGGGGCGCGCTGGCTGGCTTCATCGCATATGCAAAACGGACAAAATGGCTGGCGAGTATAGCGAAGCCTCACGCGCGCCGGGCATCCCGCCCGTCATCCCGCTGCGGATGCAAATATTGCACTATCTTGGTGCTTGAGCAGTTCAAAACGCACTATTTTAGTGCACAATAATCGTTTCGTATTTGCAATTAACTGATTTGACGAAAGTTATTACTTGGCACGGGAGGTGCACTATTATGGTGCTCCGCCAGTCAAGCTTGAGAGCGGTAACGAGCAACCGGTCGCCTGCCCGAGGACCGATGCAGCGGTCGCTCGGATCCCGATGCGGCGGGCACCACCCTTTCTTCTCCGGAGGCGATATGACACCGACCGATGTAATCAATCTGATCAAGGAAAAGGAAGTCAAGTTCGCGGATCTGCGGTTCACGGACACGCGCGGCAAGGAACAGCACGTGACCATTCCGGCGCGGCTGGTCGATGAGGACCTGTTCCGCGACGGCAAGATGTTCGACGGCTCGTCCATCGCCGGCTGGAAGGGCATCAACGAGTCGGACATGATCCTGATGCCGGAGGCGGACACGGCGGTGCTCGATCCGTTCTTCGACGAGACCACGATCGACATCCGCTGCGATGTCATCGAGCCGGCCACCATGCAGGGCTACGAGCGCGATCCGCGCTCGCTCGCCAAGCGCGCCGAGGCGTACCTGAGGTCCACCGGTATCGCCGACAACGCGACGTTCGGTCCCGAGAACGAGTTCTTCATCTTCGACAGCGTGCGTTACGGCAACGAAATGCGCGGCAGCTTCTATGCCATCGACTCCGTGCAGGGCGCGTGGAGCTCCGGCACGGAATTCTCCGAGGGCAACACCGGGCACCGTCCCGGCATCAAGGGCGGTTATTTTCCGGTGCCGCCGGTCGACGCCTATCAGGACATCCGCTCGGCGATGTGCCTCGCGTGCGAAGAGCTCGGGCTGAAAGTCGAAGTGCATCACCACGAGGTGGCGACCGGAGGACAGGGCGAGATCGGCGTCGGCGCCGGCACGCTGGTGCAGAAGGCCGACCAGGTTCAGATCCTCAAGTACGCCGTGCTCAACATCGCGCAGCGCTACGGCAAGACGGCCACCTTCATGCCGAAACCCCTGGTCGGCGACAACGGCAGCGGCATGCACGTGCACCAGTCGCTGCAGAAGGACGGCAAGGCGCTGTTCGCCGGCGACAAGTACGGTGGGCTTTCCGAGCTGGCGCTGTACTACATCGGCGGCATCATCAAGCACGCCAAGGCCCTGAACGCCTTCACCAATGCCGGGACCAACAGCTACAAGCGTCTGGTTCCGGGTTTCGAGGCGCCGGTCATGCTCGCCTACTCGGCGCGCAACCGTTCCGCTTCCATCCGCATCCCCTGGGTGTCGAACCCGAAGGCGCGTCGCATCGAGGTGCGGTTCCCCGACTCGCTCGCGAATCCCTACTTTGCCTTCACCGCGATGATGCTCGCCGGCCTCGACGGCATCCAGAACAAGATCCATCCCGGCGAGCCCGCCGACAAGGATCTCTACGACCTCGAGCCGGAGGAGGCCAAGCACATCCCGACCGTGTGCCACTCGCTCGACATGGCGCTCGAGCACCTCGACAAGGACCGCGAGTTCCTGACCCGCGGTGGAGTGTTCACCAACGACGTGATCGACGCCTACATCGGCCTGAAGATGCAGGAAGTCACCAAGTTCCGCATGGCGACGCACCCGGTCGAGCTGGAGATGTACTACAGCTGCTGAACGGACCGTGAACGGCACGCTTTCGTCCATCGCCGGAGCCTTGCCCTGCAGGGCAGGCTCCGGTGTGTGGAGGCAAGCCGCCGCGGCACACCGGCCGACAGGCAACAGGGCTTGTCATAATGTCCGGCCTTTGAACCGGGGCGCCGATCGGGCTATCCTCCGGGGCCATGCGTGCCGCCCGTCCGATTCGCTCAGCGTCGCTCCTCCTGGCGGGCCTCGCTTCCGTGGGGTGTGCCGTCGCCCTGGCGGGGCAGGGCCCCATCACGGTGTACAAGTGGGTCGACGCTCATGGCGTCATCCATTACAGCGACCAGCCGCATCCGAACGCCAGAAAGCTCCAGATCTCGGGCGCCCAGACCTACGCTGCGGCGTCGACACCGCTGTCGAGCTCGTCCGGACCGCCTGCGCAGCAGGCTGCCGGCAGGCCCGCGGGTTACGGCAGCTGCGTCATCACGCAGCCGCGCGAGCAGCAGATGCTCATGAATGCCTACCGGGCGACGGCGGTGGTCCAGACCGAGCCGCCGCTGCGCCCCGGCAATCGGATCCGTCTGTTCTACGACGGCCGGCGCCTTCCCGGCAGCGGCCCTTCGTTCACGTTCCCGGTCCATCGGGGTCAGCACACGGTCTCGGCTGTCGTGGTCGACGGTCTCGGCCAGATCGTCTGCGAGACATCCTCGGTGACCTTCTACGTGCATCAGCCCTCGGTGCTCAACCCGCACGGGCCGCTCTATCACCCGCCGCCGCGCCGATAAGGCATACCGCAGCCGGCGCATCGCAGCCGGCCCACGCCCGTGGGCCCGCTTCCGCCAGGCGTTCCGCCGACAGGCTCCGGCGGCGCGCAGCAGAGCGAGACTGCCGTGGCATCTGAGTACAGCGCACCCTCGGCGCTGGGTCACTTCGAGCCCGCGGGGCTGCTCGACGCCCTCTCCACGGGCATCATCGTGTTGGATGCGCAGCTGTGCGCCATTTACGCCAACGTTGCCGCCCAGGATCTGCTCGCCTTCAGCCTCAATCAGGCACGCGGCCGACCGTTCACCGACTTTCTGCACGACGCCAATGGCCTGAGATCCAGCCTGCGTCGGGCGCTCGACAGCGGCGAAGGCATTGCCGAGCGCGAGCTCAGCGTGCGTCCCGCTGCCACACCGCGCGATGCTCGCACGCTCGATGTGACCATCACTCCGATCGAGGGCCAGGTCACCGGCAGCCACCTGCTGCTCGAGCTGGCCGACGCCACGCAGCGCCAGCGCATCACGCGCGAGAACGACCTGCTGGCGCGTCTCGACGGCAGCCGGCTGATGATCCGTCAGCTGGCGCACGAGATCAAAAATCCCCTGGGCGGCCTGCGCGGCGCCGCGCAGCTGCTCGAGCGCGAGCTGCCCGCAGCGGCGCTCAGAGAATACACGCAGGTCATCATCGGCGAGGCCGACCGCCTCGCCGCGCTGGTCGACTCCATCGCGGGTCCGAAACAGCTGCCGCACAAATCGCTGCTCAACGTACACGAGATCTGCGAGCACGTGTACCGGCTGCTGCGCGCCGAAGCGCCCGAACAGGTCATGATCGATCGCGACTACGATCCGAGCCTGCCGAATGCCATGCTCGATCGCCATCAGATCATCCAGGCGCTGCTCAACGTGATGCGCAACGCGTTGCAGGCGCTCGGGGGACGCGGCCGGATCGTGCTGCGCACCCGCGCGATGAGCAGCGTGAGCATCGGCTCGGTGAGGCATCGCCTGGTGGCGAGCGTCGAGGTCCAGGACGACGGTCCCGGCGTTGCGCAGGAGCTGCGCTCGAGCCTGTTCTATCCTCTGGTGACGGGTCGTGCCGATGGCACGGGTCTCGGACTCGCGGTCGCGCAGGAGCTGGTCTGCCGCAATGGCGGATTGATCGAGTTCGACAGTGAGCCCGGGCATACCGTGTTCACCCTGTTATTGCCGCTGGGTGAAACGTCATGATGCCGGCACTT
>JAKAFQ010000220.1:4717-7047 GCA_021817875.1 Pseudomonadota bacterium | reverse complement strand
TCGGCCGGCTCGATGCGGACATCGCCGGGGCGCTGATGGGCATCAACGCCGTCAAGGCGGTCGAGATCGGCGCCGGCACGGCGGCCGCCGCCCAGCGCGGCAGCGAGCATCGCGATGAGCTCACCCCGGAGGGCTTCACCAGCAACCACGCCGGGGGCATCCTCGGGGGGATCTCTTCGGGACAGGACGTGGTGGCGCACCTGACGCTGAAACCGACTTCCAGCATCCAGGTGCCGGGCCGCACGATCGATCTGCAAGGCCGGGCGGTGCAGGTGGTCACGACCGGCCGGCACGATCCGTGCGTCGGGCTGCGCGCCACCCCCATTGCGGAGGCCATGCTGGCGATCGTGCTCATGGACCACTACCTGCGGCACCGCGGCCAGAATGCGGATGTTCACTCCCCGACCCCGGACATCGCGCGCCGCCGGTCCGAGGCGTAGCGTGCTCCGGCCGGGATCGGTCCAGTCTAGGAACCGCGACACAGTTTGCGGCGCCAGAATGAGTAAACATCGGCGGGCCGCGGGGCAATGGTGGCTCAGGGCCACTCGCGGCTTTGGTATGAGAGCCTGCTTTAAGTTATATTGCGCGCGCGCCGGATGAGTCGGCCAGATGCGACCATCCAATTGTTTTTACAAGGGGTCTCGCTCTTTCAGCCTTCCGGGGTGCCTTCGGGGTTGACAATAATGGTCGCTAAACGCTCACGCCTCGGGGCGATGGCGCTGCTGCTGCTGGCCGTGCCAGGAGTCGCGCTTGCGCTGGGTCTCGGGGATATCCAGGTCAGTTCTCACCTCGATCAGCCGCTCGCCGCGCAGATCCGGGTGCTCGATCTCACGCCAGGGGCCGTACAGAGCCTGAGCATCCGCCTCGCCTCGAGCCGCACCTTCGCTCAATATGGGCTGAACCGGCCGGCCTACCTCGACGGTGCTCGGACCCGCATCGTGCGCACGGCCGATGGCCAGGTGATCGTTCACCTCACCTCGAGCGCACCGGTCACCGATCCGGTCCTCACCCTGCTGTTGAAGGCGAGCTGGGACCGGGGAGAGCTCATTCGCGAGTACACCCTGCTGCTCAATCCGCCGCTGTATGTGCCCCACCCCGGCGGTCAGGCCGTGCGGGCGGTGGCCCCGGTGGTGACGGCCTCCGGACAGCGCGAGGGGACGATCCGTCCGTCGGCGCCCGGCCCGGCACCCGCGTCTGCGGCCCCGGCAGCGGCGGCTGTCTCGCAGGCGGCATCGTCCGCCGGCCCGCCCCGCTCGGTGCAGGTGCGCCCCGGCGAAACGCTGTCCGGCATCGCCAGCCGCGTCGGCGGCGCCGCGGTGGGCTCGGGTCAAACGCAGCAGTGGATGGTCGCGATCTACCAGGCCAACCCGCAGGCGTTCGACCACAACATGAATCTGTTGCGCGCCGGGACCGTCCTGTCCATCCCTTCACGCTCCTCGGTCGCGCAGGTCTCGCCCGCGAGCGCCTGGAGCACCATCCGCCAGCAGAATCAGGCGTGGCGGGGGGCGAGCGCGGCTCCCTCGGGCGCCGGTCCGGGTCGATTGCGCCTGGTCGCGCCCCAGGGTGGTGGCGCCCAGGCGGCCGGCGGTGGCCCGGCGGGTGCTGGCGCCGGCGGCGTGCAGGCACTGAAAGCCCAGGTGCAGGCGCTGCAAAGCGAGCTCGCCCGCGAAAAGCGCCTGGTGCAGCTGAAGAGCGCCGCACTGGCGCAGCTGCAGGCTCAGGTGCTCGGCAAACCCAAGCCGTCCACCGCGGTGGCGCCCGGGTCGGCGGCGAGCCCGTCGGTGGCGGCGCGTCCGGCCACTCGGGCGGCAACACCGCCGGTGCCGCGGCTGACGAAGGCTCGCACACCGGCGCGGCCGCAGCCCGCGGTGCAGACATCGCCGGGGAGCTTCCTGTCCGACACGCTGAAGACGTACTGGTGGGCGGCGGTGGCGCTGGTGGTGCTGCTGCTGGGGCTCGTCGCCGCACGCCTGGTCCGCTCCCGCCGGGAGGAGGGCGCGGCCGACGAGGCGCTCCTCGGTGGGGCGGCCGCGGCCGAGGAGCCCGAACACGATGCGGTGCCTGCGCCGGTTCCGGTCCGTCCGGCGGGCGACCCGGATGCGGGGGAGACGACCCACGAACACCCGCGCTTTGCCCTGCAGGACAGCGCCGCCTCGCTGGTGGCCAAGCATGTCACGGCGGACGAGACGATCAGCAGCGAGACCGCGCTCAATCTCGAGCAGGGCGATCCGCTGGCGGAAGCGGACTTTCACATGGCCTACGGCCTGTACGATCAGGCCGCCGACCTCATCCGCATCGCGCTTCAGCGCGAGCCGGATCGTCGCGATCTG
>JAKAFQ010000220.1:0-4707 GCA_021817875.1 Pseudomonadota bacterium | reverse complement strand
GCTCAAGCTCCTGGAGGTCTTTTTCGTCTGGGGCAACAAGGAGCAGTTCATCGAGAGCGCGCACGAGCTGGCCGAGTCGCGCGCGCAGGCGGCGCCCGGGGAATGGGAAAAGGTCGTCATCATGGGCCGGCAGCTGGCCCCGGACGATCCGCTGTTTGCCGACGCGGCGGTGAGCGGCGCGGCATCGGCGGGTGTGGACCTGGACCTGGAAGGCGGCCAGGCGCGCGTGGATTTCGGTCCCCTGGGTGATGCGTTCCCGGCCCCTGCGGGCGGGGACACCGGCTCGAGCAGCGCACTCGACCTGGATTTCGGGGCGGCGCTCGGCGAGCCCGACAGCCACGAGAGCCACCAGGATTCCGGTGCGGCCACCGATCTCAATGCGGCGCTGCCGGAGCTGGATTCCACCATCACGGAGACGGGCCTGACCCGGGAGATGCCGGATCATCTGGCGGGCGGCGAGCCCCTCGAGGGCGGCATGGAGCCGACGGTCGAGCAGCCGGCGCCTGCGCTCGCCGAGCATGCGGCGCTGCGCCAGAAGGTCGATGCGCTCAATCAGGGCTCGGATCGCACCGCGGAGCTGGCGATCGACGATCTGGGCCTCGATCTGGGCACGTTCGAAACGACTCTGCAGCCGGGAATGGGGGCCGACTCCCCGACCCTGGTGGCCGGACTCGACGAGCAGTCGCGCCGGAACATGGCGTCGGCCGATACCAGCGCGGAGCCGGCGACGCCCGAGCCCACCGGTACGACCAGCGCCTGGCACATGGATGAGAGCGAGCTCGAGTCTCTTCTCTCGGGCGAGGGGCCCAACGGTCACGATGCCTCGGCCACTTCCAGACTCACCGTCCTCGACACCCCGGGGGTCGACTTCGACCTCGGGGCCGAGGAGGCTGACAAGGTCGAGGACAACGGCCTCGATTTCGATGTGGGAACCGCGACGGTGCCGCACGCCGATCTGGCCCGTCACGCTCCGATCACGGTCGATTCCGAGGCTTCCGAGCTCGAGCCGCTCACGCTGAGCGAGGTGGGCACCAAGCTCGATCTGGCACGGGCCTACATGGATATGGGAGACCCGGAGGGGGCGCGCAGCATTCTCGAGGAAGTGATGCATGAGGGCTCGGACTCGCAGCGCCAGGAAGCCGGCCGGCTGCTGGAGTCGCTGCCCGGTTGAGCCGGCTCGGCCCTGCGCGGGCCGGTGGATCGTGCCGAGGCCATGAGGCGTATCGCGGTCGGACTCGAATACCAGGGAACCGGGTATGCCGGCTGGCAGAGCCAGCCGAGCTGTCCCAGTGTGCAGGCGACGGCCGAGGCGGCCCTGTCCCAGGTTGCCGCCGAGGCGGTGAGCCTGGTCTGTGCCGGACGGACCGACGCCGGCGTGCACGCTCTGGGCCAGGTGGCCCACTTCGACACCGCTGCCGAGCGCACTCTGCGCGCCTGGGTCCTCGGCGCCAACTCGCACCTGCCCCGGGACGTCAGCATCTCCTGGGCACGGCCGGTGCCGGCGCATTTTCACGCGCGCTACTCGGCCGAGGCCCGCACCTACCGTTACGTCATCCTCAATCGCCGGGCCCGCTCGGCGCTCGGGGCGCGCCGGGTGAGCTGGGTCCACCGGCCGCTCGAGGTGCATGCGATGGGCGAGGCCGCGGCTCTGCTCGAGGGGGAACATGATTTCAGCGCGTTCCGTGCCGCGGAATGCCAGGCGAAATCCCCGGTGCGTCGTCTGCAGCGGCTGGCGGTGTGGCGCGACGGGGACTGGGTGACGATCGAGGCCACGGCCAATGCCTTCCTGCATCACATGGTGCGCAACATCGCCGGCCTGCTGATCGTCATCGGCAAGGGGGACGCGCCCGCGGCGTGGGCCACGCAGGTGCTGGCCGGGCGGGACCGCAGGCTTGCCGCGCCGACCGCGCCGGCCGACGGGCTGTATCTGTGGTCGGTCCGTTACCCCGGGGCGTTCGCGCTGCCCGGACCGGGCGTGAGCGGCTCCGGCGTGCCCGGCGGCCAATCGGCTATGATCGCCGGCTGACCGTCGGAGGCTCGCCATGTCCTGGTTCGAAAAAATCATGCCCTCGCGCATCAAGACCGAGCGGCGTACGCGCTCCGTGCCGGAAGGGCTGTGGATCAAATGTCCGGTCTGCGATGCGGTGCTGTACCGGGCCGAGCTCGAGCGCAACCTTTACGTGTGTCCCAAGTGCTCGCACCACATGCGCATCGGCGCACGGGATCGTCTCGAGTCCTTTCTCGATCCCGACACGGCCGAGGAAATCGGGGCGCAGATCAGGCCTGAGGATCCGCTGAAGTTCCGCGACAGCAAACGCTACAAGGACCGCCTCGCCCAGGCGCAGAAGTCCACCGGCGAGGCCGATGCGCTCATCGTGGTCTCGGGCATGCTCGAGGGGTTGCCGCTCGTCGTGTGCGCGTTCGAGTTCCAGTTCCTCGGCGGCTCGATGGGCTCGGTGGTCGGTGAGCGCTTCAAGCGTGCCGCGGACCACTGCATCGCGCAGCGCAAGCCGCTCGTGTGCTTCGCGGCGAGCGGCGGGGCGCGCATGCAGGAGGCGCTGTACTCGCTGCTGCAGATGGCCAAGACCGCCGCGGCGCTGGCGCAGATGCGCGCCGCCCGGCTGCCGTTCATCTCGGTGATGACCGATCCGACCACCGGGGGTGTTTCGGCCAGCCTCGCCATGCTCGGGGATCTGAACCTCGCCGAGCCGCGCGCGCTCATCGGTTTCGCCGGCCCCCGGGTGATCCAGCAGACCGTGCGCGAGACGCTTCCGGAGGGCTTCCAGCGCAGCGAGTTCCTGCTCGAGCACGGCGCGCTCGACCTGATCGTCGACCGGCGGCAGATGCGCACGCGCATCGCGGCGCTGCTGCGGCTGCTGATGAGACTGCCGCAGGCGGCGGCCTGACCGGCCGGCCGGGGATCGCCTGCCGTGAGCGCCACGCTGGAACAATGGCTCTCGCGCCAGGAGGCGGCGCATCCGGTTGCGATCGAACTCGGCCTGGAGCGCGTCTCGGCCGTGGCGCGCCGGCTCTCGATCGAGCGGCCGGCCGCCACGGTGATCACCGTGGCGGGCACCAACGGCAAGGGATCGACGGCGGCGCACCTGGAGGCGCTGCTGCGCGCGGCGGGGCGCTCCACGGGCCTGTTCACCTCGCCGCATTTTCTGCGCTACAACGAGCGCATCCGCATCGACGGCGGGGAAGTCGAGGATGCCGCGCTGGTGGCGGCATTCGAGCGGATCGAGGCGGCGCGCGGCGCCATTTCGCTCACCTTTTTCGAATACAACACGCTGGCGGCGCTGTGGCTGTTCGCCGAGCGCGCCGTGCAGTTCGCGATCCTCGAAGTGGGGCTCGGCGGACGGCTCGATGCCACCAACCTGGTGGATGCCGACGTGGCGGTGCTGTGCTCGGTGGGCTTCGATCATCGCGACTGGCTCGGCGACACCCTCGAGCAGATCGGCGCGGAGAAAGCCGGCGTGTTTCGCCCCGGCCGGCCGGCGGTGCTCGGCACCGGGCAGATGCCGGCCAGCGTGTTCTCGGCGATCGAGCGCCTGGGGGCCGTACCGGTGGTCGCGGAGCGGGACTTCTCATGGCAGGTCGCACCCGAGGGGCGCTGGCGCTACCGGGGACTGCGGCTGCGGCTCGAGGATCTGCCGCCCTCGAGCCTGCAGGGCCCGATCCAGTATCGCAACGCGGCCACCGCGCTCGCGGCGCTCGAGATGCTCCCCGGGGGCGCCTCGGCGGCTCGCTCCCGGGGACTGCCGGTGGTGCTCGATCAGGAGAGCGTCACGGCCGCGCTCGGCCAGGTGCGGCTGCTCGGCCGCTTCCAGGTCGTGCCCGGGCCGGTCGAGTGGATTCTCGACATCGCGCACAATCCACCGGCCGCCGAGACGTTCGCGGCGCAGCTGCGGCAACGGCCTCACCCGGGGCGTACGTTGGCGGTGATCGGGATTCTCGGCGACAAGGATGCGGCGGCGATTGGCGCGGCACTGGCCCCGGTGATCGACCGCTGGTTCCTGTGCGGGTTGCCCCCGCCGCGGGGCATCGACGCCGCGCAGCTGGCGCGGCGGCTGGCCGCGGTGGTGCGCGACCCGGAGCTCTCCGGTTCGGTGGTGCAGGCCTGTGAGGCGGCGCGCCTGCATGCCCGACCGGGTGACCGGGTGCTCGTCTGCGGCTCGGTGCAGACCGTGGCGCCGGCCTTGAAGTGGCTCGGGGTCTACCCGCAGGGCCTCTGAGGGATCCCCCACCGGCGCACGCCGCTGCGCTATCCTTCGCTGCGCGGGAGTTGGCGGCGGGCTGCGTGTCCGCCCGCTCGCCGCGGTGCGACGCGCCCATCGCGAGTGCGCGGAGATCAAGCAGAGACTCCCTGGTGAAAGAGCGACTGACGGGCGCCGTCATCCTGGTGGCGTTGATCGTGCTGTTGGTTCCGGAGCTGTTGACCGGACCGCTTCGGGACCGGTCGGCCACCGCGCCGGCAGAGCGGTCCGGGCAGGCGCTTCGGCGGCTGCCCGCCGCCCCCGCCACCGCCCCCGCCGGCGGGATCGCTTCCCAGGCCGGGATGCCGGTACGCTCCTATACGTTGCGCCTCACGAACGCCGCTGTCCTGAGCGGCGGCGCCGATGGCGATGGCGCGGCGCCGCGCGGCCAGCCGGCACCGGCCGCTTCAGCCGCGCCTGTGGCCGCCCCTGTGATCCCTCCCGTGGCCCC
>JAKAFQ010000219.1 GCA_021817875.1 Pseudomonadota bacterium | reverse complement strand
ACACACCGGCGATCCGGTCCTCGGCCCGCGACCAGACGTAGGAGATCATGCCGCTCAGCGGCCGCGATCGATCCGTGATCAGGCTGAGTTCCGCCCCGTACATGCGCGAGCGCTGCGAGGCGACATGCGCCTTGTCGATGGCGAGCTCGGGCAGCAGCGCAAACGGCGAGAAGAAGTACTGCGAACTTCTGTACGGCGACCCCTCGTCCTTGTAGTAGACCTCGGCGCGCAGGGCGGCGCGGTCGGGCAATCGCTGATTGACACTGAAATCCGTCTGACTCAATCGCCGCAGGGATTTCGGGCCGATCCGTCCGGCGGCCACATGCGGGTCGAGCACGTCGGCCTGGGCCTCCTGACCCCAGCCGAGACGCAGGGCGGTCCCCGCAGCGAGCTGATAGCGTATGTTGGCGCGCAGACTCCATTGCCCATTGCTCGATCCACCGACGTAGTGCGCCGCGTCACGGCGCAGACCGGCATCGATGATGGTCCTGCTGTCGGCCTGCCAGCGAATCGAGCCATACATGGCGTAGCGCAGCGCGTGTCCGGAGACCGCCTCGTTCGCGCTCACCATCGGATTCGCCTGCAGGTCAGGATAGAACGGCGCGGAAAATACGGCCGAGCCCGCGGACTGATCCACGAAATTGAACCATTCCGCCTCGGCTCCGGCATGCCAGAACCAGCGCCGCGCCGGCGTCGCCCGCAGCTCCTCGCGCAGGGTATAGATCGCATGCCAGCTGTGCTCGAACAGCGCTCCGGTGACGATGTCGGGTTCATTCACTGCGCCGGAGACATCCTCGTGCGCCTGCTCGCCGGAGAGCAGCGTCACGCTGTACAGCGTCGGCAGCAGCCGCTGCTCGAGCCGCAGCCACGCGTAGTACTCGCCGCCGTCGACCCCCTTGCTCTGGGCATTTTCCGTCGAGAAATACTTGCGGCGATCGTCGATCGCAAGGACGCCGCCGGAAAGCCGCGTGCGGGGCGTGAAGGTCCACGTGCCGTGCACGATCAGATCGTTGAGCGTCGGCTTGCCGATACCCGAATCGATCCAGCCGACCGGCGCATATTGGTTGCGCAGGCGCAGATCGGCGAAAACCGTACCGCGATGCTGCGAGAACGCCGTACCCACCATCGCGCTCGCGCCCTGTTCGGACAGCTGCAGGTCGACGGTGGTGCGGGTGATGCGCCGCGGCCGGATGTCGACCACGCCGCCGATCACGTTGCCGTATTCGATCGGTGCAATGCCGGTCCAGGAGGTCACCGACGAGACCGCGGTCGGGTCGACCGGACTGAACAGGCTCTGCAGCTCCTTCAGGTGGTACGGCTCATGCAGCGTCACGCCGTCAAAGCGATACAGCACCTCGTCATCGCGGCTGCCACGCACGTGGGTGCGCGCGGTGTACCCGGCGGCGGTGGTGCCGGGAATCACCTGCAGGGCACGGACCGCATCGTTGTGCGTTTCCGGCGAGCTCTCCAGCGCCGCACGCGTTGCGCTCTGACTCGACAGCACACTGGTGCGATACCGGCTCGTCTGCACCACCACCTGTTCGAGCAGCGGCGGCCGGAGCGGGGATGCCCGCCTGCCGCTCGCCACGGCAGCCCGCCGCGGTGCCGGCACGATCACGTAGCCCCCGCCGGGCAGAGGGTCGGCTCTCAGACCGAGCGGCGCCAGCAGCGAGCGCAGCTTCGCGCCGATCGTGCTGCCGACGACGGCATTGCGCGCGCGCAGACCGGGCGGCACGACCTGCGAACTGTAGATGAGACGTATTCCTGTTCCCGCCATGGCGGCGAGAAGCTGTGAGACCAAGGGATGGTCAGCCGGCAACCCCGCCGCGGCGCAGTGCCCTGCCGCCAGCAGGAGCATCGCCGCCACATTCCGCAGACATCGCAATCAGTACCGCCGCCGCACGCCTCACCGGGCTCGAGCCGCACGAGCCCTCATGCGGATCCGTAACTCGCCGGAGACAGTCGTATCATAATCGAGTCCGGTGGTCGCCATGACCGCCGCCAGCGCTTGGTCCGGCGTCAGGCCGGCGATGGTCCCGGAGAGAACCGTGCGCCTGACGGCGGTGGCCGCATCCGCGCCGACCAGGACCAGCCGCAGTCCGGTCTCGTGCGCGTACCAGGCCAGAAACTCGGAAAGCGGCCGGCCGTCGATCGGGAAGTCCGGCACCAGCGCATCCGCCCACGCCCAACTCGGCCCGTAAGGCGCGACCCGCATGCGCAGCACGTCACCACCGCTCAGCACCTGGACACCCTCGCCCTGCGTCAGCGTCTGTTCGCGGGCATCAGTCTCGGCCACGCGAACACGGCCACTGCGGACGCTGACGTCCATGGCGGAGGTGCTGACCTGCACCTGAAACTGCGTGCCCAGATGCGAGACGATTCCAAACGGCGTCTGCACAACCAGCGGCGGGCCGCCAGCGCCGGACTCGGCCGTTTCCGCGTAAATCCGCCCCTCGCTCAGGCGTACATGGCCGGCCCCGCCGATGCGCACCGTGCTGTCTGGACCGATGCGCATCGACACCGAGGCGACGGTCATCAGCACGAATCCGCTGGGTGCGGTGCGCACGGTCGTACCGACCGGCAGACGGCTGCCGGCCACGATCACCTGCCCGTCACCCGGTGCCCTCACCGTGACCTCGCCGCGCGCCGCCAACAGCGTCGCGTCCGAATCGGCCGCCACCGGTTGGCGCAGCGTGAGCCAGAACAGACTGAAACCGATCGCGCCGAGTGCGGCGGCGGCGGCCAGCCACGCGGAACGGCGGCGGAATCTGCCGCGCGAGACGGCTTCGCTCCAGGCCTGCTCCACGGCGCTCCTGACGGACTCGTGCATCTGCGCCGACGGCGCGGGCCGTCTGCCTGCCGCCGCGATCAGCCGCGCGATCTCGTCCGACCCATCCGCCCGTCTGTCTCGTTCGGAATTCATTTTACTCCCCCGGTGCTCGGCGACAGCGAACTCCCGACATCCCTGAAGGCCTGCCGCGCGCGCGCGAGCAGGGACTGAACGGCGATGACGGTCACGCCGAGCCGGGTGGCGATCGCCTCAACCGACAAGTCCTCCAGATATTTCAGCTCCAGGACCCTGGCATAGCGGCTCGGCAGATAGTCGAGCGCGGCGTGCACCCGTCCCGCCAGATCCTCACGGTGCGCCACCGCTTCGGGTTCGGTGCCGGCATCGGCCGGGATGGACTCGAGTGTCGCTCGCGTATGCGGATCATCCTCCAGCTCGACCAGCCGGCTCACGTACGTCTGTTCGCGCACGGCGCGCGCCACATGCTCGGACAGTTCCCGCCGCGTGATCTGGCAGAACCACGTGAACAGACTGGCTTCGCCGCGATAGGTCTCCAGCCGGCGCACGCCACGGGTCAGAGCGTTCTGGACGACGTCACGCGCGGCTTCCTGATCGTCGTTCACCCGGCGCAACGCGAAACGGAACAGCCGCGGAAAGTAGTCGTCAAAGAACTCCCGGAATGCCGCGTGGTCACGCGACATCAATCTGCGCACGAGTTTCAGATCCTCTTCATGCATCCGCCGGCTCTCGCACCAAAGGCGACTAGAGTATTAGAGGGGGACGCGGCCGCAGATCAATCGCGGTCCGCGCGAGCCGGCCGGACGTCGGCCGGCCCTGCTGCGCCCGGCGAACAGGCGGCCGCCGCGGCCGCGCTCCGTCCGGCACCGCTGAACATTTGAATCATCGATCTGTCATAATCGGCCACGATGAAACACAGCATATCCGGCATCCCCTTCGTAATCTGCATCACTCTGGGGGCACTCGGCTTTTTCCTGGCGCCCCCCCGTGCGAGCGCGGCTTCGGGCACCATCGCCACGACGTCCGCCAAGCTGCCGGCACCGGTGCAGACCGAGCGCTTCGTGCTCAAACCGGGCCAGACGGTGATCGGCCGGGTGCAGATCGTGCGGCTCGAGCCGCACCAGGTGCTCTCCGATATTGCCCGGCGGTTTGACGTGGGCAATGACGCGATCATGCATGCCAATCCCAAGGTGAACCCGTGGCTCGCTCCGGTCGGAACCCCGGTCATCGTGCCGACCCAGTTCATCCTGCCGGATGCGCCCCATGTGGGCATCGTGGTGAATCTCGCCGCGATGCGTCTCTTTTATTTTCCGCCGCACCAGCCCGGCCAGCCGCAGGTGGTCATCACCCATCCGGTCGGGATCGGCCGGCTCGGCTGGCCGACACCGACGGGCCTGACACGAGTCATCGGCCACGAGGCGCATCCGGTATGGATCGTCCCGCGTTCGATCCTGGCCGAGCATGCCCGCGAGGGCGTGCCCCTGCCGCGGATCATTCAGGCCGGACCAACCAATCCGCTGGGTAATTTCGCCCTGCCGCTCGCCTGGCCCGGCTATCTCATCCACGGCACCGACAAGCCGGCCGGCGTCGGCCGGCGCGTCAGCCACGGCTGCATCCACCTGTACCCCGAGGACATCAAGCAGCTGTTCAGGATGGTGCCGAACGGCACGCCGGTCCGGGTCGTCAATCAACCCTACCTGTTCGGCTGGAAGCACCATCGGCTGTACCTGCAGGCCTATGGCCCGCTGCAGGATGACAAGCGACCGTGGAAGACCGACACCACCCTGCTCGGCAACATGTTGACGCCCAACCTGGTCCATGACCTCGCACGGGCGCACCAGAGGATCGATTGGCCGCGCGTCGGCGCTCTGCTCGCCAACGCGAAGATCGTGCCGCTGCCGGTCTCGGGCCGAGGCATCGTCGGTGATGGCCTGGTCGCGACACGCGTGCAGAACCGCCTGCCCAAGGGCTCCGCCTGGAACGGCAAGACCCATCTGCCGCTGACCTCGGCCGAATTCCGCCGCATCATGGCCCGGTATGACGCCTCGAGGCATTCGACACCGGTCGTGGCGCGCCACGACTCGGGCAGCAGACGCCACGCCTCACCGGCGCAGACGGCGAGGTTGACCGCGGTTCTGCCCTGACGGAAGGAGCGTACGGGCCGATCGCCAGACGCGAGTCCGGCGGGTGGGTGGACCCCGGCAGCGGCGAGCGGATTGCGCTCAACCCTCGGCTGCACGACCGGTCGCCGGCCGGCCCGTGGCCCGCGATCGCACGGTCGCCTCGGCCAGGTAGTCCTCGTCGGCGCCCACCTGGGCCCGGCGTTCGATGACGGACGTTTCGACGTGCGGATCGATCGCACCGGCGCGGCGCGCCGCCTCGATCGCCCGGTCGCGCGAGAGGCGCTTCGCGAGCTCGATCGCCTCATCCGCCTGTGGGAAATCCCGCAGTCCTGCCGGGTCGTGCACCCGAAAGACTTTGAACTCCGGCTGGTTCACCAGGATCTCGCAGGTCTCGGACACCACCCCGGCGACCGCGCCGACGGCGTTGCACACGGCCGCGTGCTCGGGCACGACCAGCCGCGCGCCGAGGCGGCGCGCCACTTCGGGATAGAAAGCGCCAGCCGGGGCACCGATCGCGACCAGCGGATGTGCCAGGCGCAGCTGCGCATCGACGAGCCGTGACAGCGACCGGCCCTCGACCACACGCTCGATCAGAATGCCGAGCGGCCCCCAGCGGCCCTCCCGCGATTCCACCCCGGGGTCCTGCGCCAGCGCGCTTTCCAATACGCCGCGGGCCGCCTGCCGGATCACGAGCTCGAGGACGCGTTCGCTGACGCCCTCCGGTGAGTCCTTGTCCTTGCGAGCGCTCCCGTTGCGCTCCTCGGTGGCGAGGATCGCCGCGCCGAGTCGGGCGGCCCGGGCATCCCAGCCGCCCTGTCGGCCCAGGACGTGCAGCGCATCGCTGGGTGTGAAGCCCGCCATGCTCGCAAGCCCCCGGTCCACGAGCCGCCGCAGCGCTTCGACGCCCTGCGCGGTACGCGCGACCCCATCCAGTCCGCGCGGTGTGGCACTGAGCCCGTCCCAGATCCGCCGCTGCAGACGGTCCAGATCCGGACCGGGATCGCGCCCCGGATTGCGATGCGCGAACTGGCCCGCAAACGACGGCAGGCGCTCGGCGCCGGCGAGCGCGGCGAGTTCGGCCCTCACCTCGGGGAACTGATGGGCGAGCAGGCTCAGCGGCATCACCCTGCGCGGTCCGATCAGCAGGTGCGCCTCCCGATCGAGGCGCACCTCGCTGTCGCCACCGAGGCCGCAGGTATGCACGTCGACGGCTTCGACCATGGTCCGCCAGCCGCCGATCACCGCGCCGTCGGGGCGTACCGCCGGCCGCTCGTCGACGACGATCGCCACGTCGGTGGTCGTACCGCCCATGTCGGCAACCGTGAAGTCGGTGAGCCCGCTCAGAAAGGCCGCGCCCACCACGCTCGCCGCCGGTCCGGACAACACCGTCTCCACCGGATATTCCAGCGCGACCCGCGCGCTCATCAGAGTCCCATCGCCCTTCACGACCATCAAGGGAGCAGCGATCGCCTCACGCTCGAGCGCCTGGCCCAGGGCGTGGAGCAGATGCCGGATCTGCGGCACCAGGCGGGCATTGAGCGCGGCGGTCAGCGCGCGCTTCGGCGCATTCAACTGGGCGCTGAGTTCGTGGCTGCAGGTCACGGGCTTGCCGCACAGGGCACGGATGCGTTCACGCACTCGCAGCTCGTGCTCGGGATTGCGCACGGAGAACTGCGCCGCGACGGCGAAGGCCTCGACCTGGGGCGCGAACTCGCGCACCGCCGCCTCCACCGCCGCCTCATCGAGCGGCTGATCCTCCCGCCCGGTCGGGTCGTGTCCGCCGCGCACGCGCGCCACCACCCCTCCCAGGCGGCTCTGAATTCCCGTCTGCTCGGTCATGCGCTCATTGAAGCCCACGAGGATCGCGCAGATCGGACTGAAGCGATTCTCGACGACCGCATTCGTTGCGAGTGTCGTCGAGACCGACACGAGCGAGACTCGCTGGCGCGCCCCTTCGGGCAGCGCATCGATCACCGAGCGCAGCGCGGCACCGAGCCCTATGGACAAGTCCCAGTGCGTCGTGAGCGCCTTGGCGCTCGCCATCACCCGGCGTTCGCCATCGAGCGCCACCGCATCCGTGTAGGTGCCTCCGGTGTCGAGTCCGATCCAAAGCTCCGGGGACGTGGGGC
>JAKAFQ010000218.1 GCA_021817875.1 Pseudomonadota bacterium | reverse complement strand
CCCGTTCACGACTCGACGTCCAGCGAGCCCGAATGCCCGCGGCACTATTAACTAGTTATCAAAACGATCCAGGTCGAGCAACCGTTATCACCGAACCGTGCTAATTTTCAATGTACATAAACTCCTCGCGCCACAGCTTCCCCCACGGAGTCCGTTTTTATAATAATGCGCCGCTACGAAAGATTTTGTTGCGTCACAAAAAACCGACCGAATCGCGACGGCGAGACAGCGGAGCGCCGACCTGCGGGCAGAGAGATTTCGTGACGCCCCACCTTTCTGCCATCAATGACTCTGCGCTGGCATCTCTTGGGCCCGCAACTGACGGGACCGGCGCAGTGAGCTTATCCACGCAGCGGGGTTTCGTGCCAAGACCGATGCTCCTCGCAAGAAACGAGCCGCGCTCAGGGTAATGCGGCGCCACCATCGGCTCGGACGGGTCGACCTTCCAGTGTTCGCAGCCGTGCGCTGCCTTCAACTCGCGGGAGGCTGATAGGTCGCTTCGATTTGCCGCGAGGCCGCCGGCTTAAACTCTCGCAACCTGCGTGTCCTCCGTCGGGACTAACGAATTACTAACGCAGTGATGACGATGCTCTCCCGTTCTGAATTCCATCTTGTCCACGCAATCGTAGGGACGACGCGTCCCAGCGTTTTGCCCCGTGTCGACGATCTGGGAGAACGGAGATGCTGGACGGCCTATGTAAGATTGATTTCGCCGACGACCGCGGGTTTCGTGCTCGTGGATCAGTGTCTCTCCGCAACGGTCGCGTATGCGGTGATAGCGACACCGCCGAAATCGAGGGCACTTACGGGGAGCGCGGCGACGGCACATTGGCTGCGCTTGGTGTCGTGCTTAACTGCAAAGATCGGCGAAGTGAGCCGAGCGGGCCACCAGTAGGTCTACGGGCCCAAGCATTGGCGGCGAGTGTCGTCATCTCGGCGTCAGGCGTCGACCAGTCCGAAGCTGAACGTCATGCCAATATTCGTTTGGAACAGCGAGACGCCATCGACAGGTGCCAGGTCCGCTTACGACTGACCGCGCCTCCCTTGAGTGACGCGCGGACAGGTCAGGGACGGCCCCTCGACGCTGTGAAGGCGGTGCACTCGGCAATGACTCGGTCGAGCGCCGGCAGCCGCTCGCGAACCGGCGTCTTGAGAGCCGACTGCTGCAAGGCGCAGTTGCCGAGTGGCGCACTTGCGAGCACGAGAAAGCCGCGCGGTTCAAATGCGCGGGGACCCAGTCTCACCGATCGCCGCTCGCCTTGGCCGAAGGTGGCCCCCGCGCCGACGGCCACGGTCGTGCCGCCCGGCCGCGAACCAATCTAGCAAAAGACGACTCGCGGAGGCCTCATGCGCGACAGTCTCCCAATGCCCAACCACTGGGATACGCTATCCCGGAGATCAGGAGCCCCTATCGACATTGCCGATGAAGGCGATGCGCGAGGTTCCGGCGTCCATGGCGTAGGAGCGTTCCCATTCGACACCGCATTCCCTCTCGTCATTCTTCTGTCGTTGACTGCGTGGGTTCTCGTTTTGACAGTGGTTTTATGGCTTTCCCTGTAAATGGCGACGGTCGGTCAGCTCGCGCTGCCAAAGTTAGCTGAGCTCACTCTCGCCTAATCCCGGACGCAAAATGACGCGCGTATTAGCCACATTCTGCAACCAAGACTGCGCACGCCTCGCCGTCGTCGATCCTTCCGGCGTGATCCATTGCCAAACACTGCCCTCCGGAAGGATACCTGCTAACGTCAGGGGAATTTCCGGTGGAGCTGTCCAAGGGGACAAGTTCATCGCCGCTCTTCAATGCGCAACGCCGGCGCTCGTTGTCTGCTCGCGCGACCTTGAACCTGAGCTCGTCATTCCGATGCCTTGCTGCGACGATCTACATGGACTGGCGCCAGTCCGTGACGCTGTGCTCGTGATCTCGACAGGCACAAACGAGGTATACCGTGTCGAGGTTGCGGCAGAACCGAGGATATCGCTCTTTTGGTCGGAAACAGACGACCGAGGCGACACGGTACATCTGAATGACATCGCAGTCGGTCCTGAGGGCATCGTATTCAGCGCTTTCGGACGCCGCCGCGCCAACCAGATGCGCTGCGGCCAAGTGTTCAAGGTTCACCCCCGCGAGGTCATCCTCGAAGGACTTCGAGAGCCGCATAGCCCGCAGTGGTCGAAAGGGGATTTGTTCGTTCTCGAATCGGGTTCGGGCGACTTGGTGCGGCTGACGCCTGGCGCGCACCCCGAACGCCTATTCACAATCCGCGGCTATACACGCGGCTTGCTGGTCTCGCAGACGCATTTCGTGGTCGGCGTCTCTGGTTACCGCCATCGCTCGCGCAATGTAGGTCTTGGTGAAGGTCGGACACGCCCTTTCGATCCGCTGACTCCGCTAGCCGAGGACGTTTCTGGGCTCGTCTTCCTGCCGCGGACGGCGCAAGGCCGAGTAGCTCCCGAGGGCGCCAGCTTCGTTGATACCTCCAATATCGGGCCAGAAATTTATGCGGTCGTGCCATGGTGAGAGCGGCATGAGTTCAGGCGACGTCACCGCCTCCCCTGAGGCGCGCTCTGGCCGCGCTGCGATCCAAATTATTGGGCTCGAACTGCGACAAAGCCGAAACGGGTCGTTGGTTATCGAATTGACCGGCCAGTTACGGAACGTCGGCACCTGCGAAATCCGATTTCACCGGCCTACGAGTTTTCCGTTGACTCTCGGGGTACTCGTTTTCGAGAGCCGGGTGCTCAGTGCCTGCGGCGACCCGGAGCAGTTCAATTTGGTCGCCGAAGGCCGACCCACTCTCGGTCTCGAGCGACTGCCCGCCGGTCACAGCTGCGATTTCTTCGGGACCGTGGTCTTCGCAGACGCATTCCCGAAGAAATCCCGGTGGCTTGTGTCCCTCGTCGCCGAACGGTTGGCATGGTTGCCGAACTCGACTGGGGACTTCCAGGTTTTCGATGTCTACGTTGATCCAGGTGGTGAACTACGAGCGACGCCAATAGACATGCGTACGCTCGCAGCTCGGCGTGCTGATGGGGAAGCGCGACGAGTGGCCGACGCAATGGATGTCGCGCACTACGCTAAACAATTCCCTGCGGTAAAAATCGATGAGAGTGCGGTTCACTACGCAGCCGCCGGCTTTCTCTCCTTTGGCGATCCCACCCCACGCTTTCGCACCTATGACTATTTGGCCCTGAACCCTGGACTGATGGTCGAAAGCATTAACCCGTTCCTTCATTGCCTGAGTGAGCCCGACTGCCAAGGTGCCTCGCCGCCGATCGACTGGTCGCAGATCGATGCTGCCTTCGCCGCTCCGGGACCAACGACGGCCGATCCGCCAACGCGATCGGCGGAGACCTTGTCCGCGGGCGCTGATGAACGCACGGAAATCGCCTTGGTCGGCCCCGAGTTCGATTGGGAATATTATCGTCGCACCTACGAGGATATAGCGGCTAACAACATCCACCCTGTTGAGCATTATTGCTTGTTCGGGTGGCGCGAAGGCCGCGACCCGGCGCCGTGGTTCTCCACCCGCCGCTATCTCGCAGCGCATGAGGACGTCCGGCGCGCGGGGATCAACCCATTCCTCCACTATCTAACCCGCGGCCGTAAGGAAGGGCGCCGCACGTGGCCAGTACAGCTCGTCGGTCCGACCTCCCTACTAATTAACCCGGAAGCCCGGCTGGTGACCGACCCGAGCCTGCGTAGCCTGATCGAGGTCGCGTCGAGCCGCCCGCCAGAGCCCGCTGAAGGGTATCGGGCATTGGCGCGCCACCAAACCGAGAGCGGCCTCATTATTCACTGGGTAATTCCCGATTTCACGATCGGCAGTGGAGGCCATACCACAATTTTTCGGATGGTGCGCTTCCTTGAGCAGAGCGGGCATCGCTGCCATATCTGGCTAATGGACCTGCATCTCTCAGGGTCCATAGAGCAAGCCTACGATAATATCATTCGAGCGTTCCCCACTATTGGCGCGCCCCTGCACCTGGTCGCTGACGGTCTTGCCGAAGCCTGCGGGGATGCGCTTGTTGCCACAGGGTGGGACACCGTTCCGGTCGCCGCAACGCTCGGCCAATTCGCCGAGCGGTTCTACTTCGTCCAGGACTACGAACCAAGTTTCTTCGCCGCCGGCAGCTACTCGCTGGCCGCGGAGACGACGTACGCTTACTACCGGCTCAACTGCATCTGCGCGAGCCCCTGGCTCGCCGACCTGATGCGCGAGCGTTATAAGCTTTGGGCGCGGCATTTTTGGCTCGCCTACGACACGGACATTTATCATCCGGCCACTCCCGAAGGTCGGCAAGAGCGCCGGGCAGCCAATCGAGTCGCCATCTATGCGCGCACCGGGACCCCGCGGCGGGCGGTAGAACTCGTCCTCCTTGGCCTTGAGTCGCTCAGCGCCCAGGGCTTTCGATTCGAGGCACATTTCTTTGGAGCTGATCTAGAGTTTATCGAGGCACCGTTCCCCGCAACTTCGCACGGGGTTCTTCGTCCCGCACAACTTGCCGAACTCTATCGTGATTGCGACCTCGGAATTTGCTTCTCCGCAACCAACTACTCCCTTGTGCCTCAGGAGATGATGGCTTGCGGCCTGCCCGTTCTCGAACTCGATGGAGACAGCACCCGCCACATTTTTCCGGAAGGTGTTGTGCTATTCAGCCCGCCGCATCCGGTGGAAATTGCCGCCTCAATCCGAGGGGCATTGTCCTCGCCGGACCTCCTCGCCCGTACGGCCGCCCGCGCGTTGGAATGGGTTTCGCAGTTCTCGTGGGAAAAGGCCGGTGCTGACGTGGAGCGTGCCATCACGGATAAACTCGGCTTGACCGAAACCGTTGCTCGCGCCCGCCGCTCCGGGGCGGGCAAGCATTCCGTGAAAGCATCGGTCTGCATACCGACCCTTAATGGGGGCCCCTTGCTGCTTAAAGTCGTCAACCGCGTCCTCGAACAAACGGCCCCTTGGGGCTTTGAGTTGCTGATCATGGACAGCACCTCCGACGACGGCTCCATCGAGCGCCTACCCAAACATCCGGCGCTGCGCGTAGAGCGGATCGAGCGTCGAAGCTTTCAGCACGGGCGAACCCGTAACATGCTCGCGGACCGGGCGCGGGGAGAATACATAGCGTTCTTGACGCAGGACGCCCTGCCGCTAGATCATACATGGCTCTATAACTTCGTTACGGTTCTCGCCCATTTTCCCGATGCTGCAGGCGCCTTTGGACGCCACTACGCCTGGCCGGAAGCCAGTCCCTTCACTCGGCGCGACGTGAACAGCGGCTTTGAGGCGTTCGGCGCGGATCATCTCCGCCTCACGCGAGATACTGATCCCAAACGATATGAAAACGGCGACATCGGTTGGCGCCAGCGTTTGCACTTCTTCAGCGACAACAACGCTCTGCTGCGGCGCGCAGTCTGGGAGAAAATACCCTACCCGGACGTGGATTTCGGCGAGGACCAGGTCTGGGCCGATCGGATCATCGCCGCCGGCTACGCCAAGGTTTATGTGCCTAGTGCGGCCGTCTTCCACTCTCACGACTACACGCCGGACGAAACACGCAAGCGCATGCGCGTCGAAGCAGACTTTTTCCGAGCGAACTTTGGGTATGTACTGTATGACCCAAATACGCCGTTCGAGGAACAAGTCGCCCGTATGAACACAGGTGACCGCGCCTGGGGCAGGAAAAATTCCGTTTCCGAAAATGAGATCGATGCAAGGTGCCAGCAGAACCTAGCTCGCATGCTTGGCTACCGCGACAGTTACGAAGCTCATCTCGTCTCAGCCGCAGCCTGATCAGTGAATACTCCCTACCCATTATTGGAGTTCCGGAGGGCAGAGTTTTCCGGGTGCGGGTCAGAGGGTCCGGAACCCAGAACCTGCGACGGAGCCGTCGGAGAGGGGGCGCTTCGATCGGCGTCGGTTGCCTGCTTGCGGCACCGCCATCGGTGATCGGCTCCCGGGACGCGCGCCTGCGCTCATCGCGGACCTCGCCGAACCGTTCGCCGCTCGCACTGGAGACAGACGGTCGTCCTATAGCTCAGCACCTGTCTCTCACGTTTGAATGGGCCGCCCCACCAGCAGTAACCGAGCCAACATACCGCCCCCGAACTGCCCCGCTGTCCCAACCCCCTCTTGGAACAGCGGGACAGCCGCCCGAATGGCGCTGGGTGTCGGTGCCGGTCACCCTCCCGGCAGGCGCCAATTTCGGGATCCACATGCGAGCCGTCTCATCCGCTTCGACACCCGCGTCAGTTCGCGATACCCACGAGCCACAGCACGACTGTTAGGATGATGGCCCAACACGATAGCGACATCAGAATAATCAGGGGGAATGCGACGTTGGGCGGCAGCCTGCCTTCCTCATCGGTATCCAGCGCGAGATCTAGTTCTTCCTTATCGAAGATGAGGGATTGATCGACGACCGAACCATGGGGTTTATTGCGATAGAACGACATGTTGCTGTCTCTCGATATAACCTCGTTGGTCCGCTACACACGGGCCTTGCCCACACGCGGATCAGCCGCGACGAGCACAGGAGATCGCCCGCAACGGCTCGGAGCATCAGGTCGTGGCATCGGCGCGGCCGCGATTGACTGATCGTGTGCCCAGTCCTGAACCTCGTGCGGCACCGGCGGCAAGGGAGAGGCTGCGTCGATAGACCCAGCCCGCGAGCCTCTCGCTACGGCCAGCGTGATCGCCGCAGCCTCCTGGTTCTCGGCCACGCCCGGTGAGGGCTCCCCAACGGCCGGTGTCTCGGCGACGGGCGCTCGCGCGTCGGCGCGATACGGCTCGACAAGGGCTCGTCGTTCCAGGCGGATATCCGCTCGGCGCCAGACATCGGATAGATCAACGCCAGAGGCGGATAGGGTGTGCGCGCCTAGCTGCCCCTGGACGTGCAGATAGACGCGCTCGTAGCCCCTGCCGTTGCCCGGCGACGGACCGGCCAGCAAGACCTCAAGCGTCGCGAGGATCGCGTTGCCTTGCTCCTCATAGCTGCCAGCGATATTGATGGAATCGTCTCCGCGAAGAACGATGCCGTTGTGGAACAACACGAGCCCGGCGGCGCTCATGCCGCGCGTGTCGCTAAT
>JAKAFQ010000217.1 GCA_021817875.1 Pseudomonadota bacterium | reverse complement strand
GTCATTTCCTTCATCCTGACCGCGTTCACGGTGCCGCTGCTCGCCCGGGGCCTGATCGACTTCAGGAAATTCGAGGACCCGGCGCACGGCCGGGAGGGCTGGCTCAAGCGCACTCACGGGCGACTGCTCGCGCGGCTGGTGGAGCGGCCGCTGTGGCTCATTCCGGGACTGGCGCTGCTGCTGCTCGCAGGCTTCATCGCCTACCTGCGCGTCGGCAGCGGCTTCCTGCCGAAGATGGACGAGGGCGGCTTCGTGCTCGACTATTACACCGCCCCCGGCACCTCCCTCAGCGAGACCAACCGGGAACTGCTCGAGGTCGAGGCGATCCTCAGGAAGGACCCGTACGTCTACACCTTCTCGCGCCGCACCGGTGCCGGGCTCGGCGGGGACCTCAACGAGGCCTACCAGGGCGATTTCTTCGTGCGGCTGATCCCGTATTCGAAGCGGCCGGACATCTGGACGGTGATGGACGAGATCAGCCGCAGGATCACCACGCAGGTGCCGGGCATCCACTTCGACGCTCACCAGTTGATGAGCGACATGATCGGGGACATGGTGGGCCGGCCGCAGCCGGTGGTGATCTCGCTCAGCGCGAAGAATCCCGCCGTGCTGCCCGCAGTCGCGAGCAACGTGGCCGACGCCATCGCCGGTATTCCGGGGATCGAGCCCGCCTCGGTCAACAACGGGGTGGTGCCGGCGGGCGATGCGCTCGAGATCCACGTCGATCCGGCGCTCGCGGCCATGTACGGTCTGACCGCCGCCGAGGTCGCGAGTCAGGTCAACCACTACCTCTACGGCTCGGTGGTCACCCGGTATCTCGGGACCGTGCAGGATATCGGCGTGCGGCTGTGGCTCGATCCGCCGGGACGGATCTATCGGGACGATCTCGGCAATCTCCCGATCCGCTCCCCGAGCGGTCAGGTCGTGAGACTCGCCACGGTGGCGCGCGTGCGCTTCGTGGCCGGCCAACCGGAACTGACGCGCGCGAACCTGGCGCAGATCGTGCCGGTCACGGCGCAGACCGACGGCAAGCGCAGCCTCGGCGCGACGATCGGCGCGGTCAAGAAGGTGCTCGCCAGACCCGGGCTCATTCCCCCCGGGGTCTACTTCAGCCTCGGCGGCCAGTACAAGCAGGAGCAGGCCGCGGTGCACGGCATGATCAAGGTGTTCGGCGCGGCGCTGCTCGCCGAGTTCATTCTGCTGCTGTTCCTCTACGAGCGATTCTCGCTCCCGGTCATCATCATCGTGAGCTCTCTGATCTCGACCCTGGCGGTGTTTCTCGGCCTGTGGGCGAGCGGCGTCGAGCTCAACATCACCGCCATGATGGGCATGGTGATGATCATCGGCATCTCCACCGAGATGGCGATCTTCCTCATCTCCGAGTACCAGGAGCTCGGAAGGACGATGCCACCGCGTCAGGCGATCTTCGAGGCGGCCCGCAACCGGCTGCGCCCCATCACCATGAGCACCCTCGCCATGATCCTGGCGCTGGTGCCGCTCGGGGCGGCGATCAGCGGCTCCGGAGACCAGATGCTGCAGCCGCTCGCGATCGCCATCATCGCGGGCGCTTTGGTGCAGCTGCCGCTGGTGCTGCTCGCGATGCCGGTGATCGTGGGCTGGACGGCGCGGCGCGCGGCCGCGGTCTGAGGCTCCGGGGCGCGAGGGCGGGGGTTGTGCCGATGTTCGTCGGCGCCGCTATGACCGGTGCCAGAGCCCGTTGAGCTGATGGGCGAGGCCCTCGGCCTCGAGCTTCAGCAGGTGCGCGAGCAGCGAGCGTTCGGCGAGCGGATGCAGCCGGGCAGGCACGTCATCGTAGGCGCGCACCACCAGGGAGGCGAGCGTGGCGGGCGCGCTGTCGTGCAACACCGCGAGCACCTTGGCTTCACGGCGCAGGCGGTGACGGATGAGGGCGCGCACCGCATCGTGAGGCCGTGGCATCAGCTGGCCGTGTCCGGGCGCGAGACCGTGCAGCGCCTCGTCGAGCAACCGGTTCAGCGAGGCGAGGTAGGCGCGCATGTCGCCATCCGGCGGATCGATGACCACGGTCGAGCCCTGTATCACGTGATCCCCCGTGAACAGCAGCCGCTCCTCCTCCAGCAGGTAGCAGAGGTGGTTCGAGGCGTGACCCGGAGTGTGCACGACCCGCAGCGTGAGCGCCGCCCCGAGCGAAAAACGCTCGCCATCGATGGGCTCGCGGTCGGGGTGGAAGGCCGGATCCTGCCAGCGCGGGTCAGGGCTGATGCGCCCGATGAGCTCGGCGCCCGTGGCGGATTGCAGGGCGAGCGCCCCGGGGGAGTGATCCGGATGGGTGTGCGTGACCAGGATGCGGCGGATCGCGCCCGGCGCGGCGGTGAGGATCGCGCGCAACTGCCGCTCGCTCGCCGGCCCGGGATCGATCACGCTCCACTCGCCGCCGCCACCGACCAGGTAGGTGTTGGTCCCCGGTCCGGTCATGGTGCCCGGGTTGGCGCAGGTGAGACGCCAGACACGCTCGGACAGCTGTACCGGCTCTTCAGGCCGGATGGGCATGTCTGCCGCAGATTCGCCAGGGCGCATCATTCAGGATCCCGTCAATGACTTTCCGTGCGGCATGTGTGCCCGGCCGAGGTCCTTATCCGGCGCTGCCAACCAGGGCGGGATAGTCGGTATAGCCGCTCGGACCGCCGCCGTAGAACAGCTCCGGCCGCGGCTCATTGAGCGGCGCGCCGCTCCTGAAGCGCTCCACCAGGTCGGGATTGGCGATGAACAGCTTGCCGAAGGCGACCGCGTCGGCCTCGCCCCGCTCGATCAGGCCCTGCGCGCTCGCCTGCGTCAGTTTCTCGTTGGCGATGTACACGCCGCCGAAGGCGGCCTTGAGCTGCGGACCGAGCCGCTCGCCTTCCGGGTGCTCGCGCGCGAACAGGAAGGCGATCCTGCGCCGGGCCAGCTCACGGGCGACGTAGCCGAAGGTCGCCCGGGGATCGGAATCCCCCATGGAATGCGCATCGCCCCGCGGCGCCAGATGCACCCCGACCCGCCCCGGGCCCCAGACGGCGATTGCCGCATCGGTGACCTCGAGCAGCAGCCGGGCGCGATTCTCGATCGAGCCACCGTAATCGTCGCTGCGGCGGTTGGCGTTGTCCTGCAGGAACTGGTCGAGCAGGTAGCCGTTGGCCCCGTGCAGCTCCACACCGTCGAAGCCGGCGCGTTCGGCATTGGCCGCGCCGCGCGCGAAGGCGGCGACGATCGCCGGGATTTCCTCGCGCTCGAGCGCACGCGGCACCACATACGGGGTCTTGGGCCTGACGAGGCTCACATGGCCGTCGGGCGCAATGGCGCTCGGCGCCACCGGAGGGGTGCCGCCGAGGAACAGAGGATGCGACACCCTGCCGACATGCCACAGCTGCAGGAAGATGCGTCCGTCTGCCTCATGGACCGCGCGGGTCACCTGCCGCCAGCCCGCCACCTGCTCCTCCGACCAGATGCCCGGGGTGTCGGCGTACCCGACGCCCATGGGGGTCACGACCGTCGCCTCCGAGAGGATCAGGCCTGCCGAGGCTCTCTGGCGGTAGTACTCGGTCATCAATTCGTTGGGCACGCGCCCGAGCGCCCGCGAGCGGGTCAACGGCGCCATGACGATGCGGTTGGGCAGGGTGAGCTCGCCCACGGCGAGCGGATCGAACAGCGAGGGCATGGGGGTTCGTGGCAATCCTGGGGTGGAATACCCGTATTGAACCACGGGGGGTCAGGCGCCGCAAAATTCTTCGTGCAGCACGCCGAGCACGCGTGTGACCAGACCGGGTGTCAGAGAGTAGTACACCGTCTGCGACTGCCGCTCGGTGCGCACGGCGCCGGCCTTGCGCAGCACCGCAAGATGCTGCGAGAGAGCCGACTGGCTCAGCGAGACACGCTCGTTGAGCTGTCCGACCGACAGGGGCCCGCTCACCAGATGACACAGGATCATCAGCCGCTGTTCGTTGGCCAGCGCCCGCAGGACGCCGGCCGCCTGCATGCAGTGTGGCTGCATCTCCCGGGCGGCGCGCTCGAGCGCCGCGCCGTGATGCGGCTCGCGCCGGCGCTTCATCGCGGTAGCGGACTCGCGGTGTGTCGTCACGCGGCCGATTCTACCCCATATTTTTCTAATTTACTACTTGCTAATTTAGAACATACTAATATAATAACGGCGGCGATGACTGAGGGTCGGGCGGAACATGCCGTCCGGCGGACCGCACTGGAGGCCGTTATGTCGATCGATCGCGTTGTGTTCGCTTTTGCCGGGACCATGGTGCTCGTCGGAACCCTGCTCGGCTGGCTGGTCAATGCCTGGTGGCTGCTGCTGCCGCTTTTCGTGGGCGCGAACATGCTGCAGGCTGCATTCACCGGTGCCTGTCCGCTGGCGATGCTGCTGAAGCGCCTCGGGGTCAAGCCGGGCGCCGCGTTCTGAACCGCTCCGCGCAAGGCAGGGGACACATGGTCCGATCACGGTTGTGGCTGGCCGCCGCGTTGACGGCCGCGACGCTCGCAGGATGCGGCACGCATCATGCGCCGCCGCATCCCCGGGCCGGGGCTCCGTTGGCATCGGTGCGGGTCGAGCCTGAGCAGACCGCCGCGCAGCGGCTGTTCGACGGCGTCGTTCAGGCCGTCAACCGGGCGACGATGGCAGCTCAGACTTCCGGGCGGGTGGCGGCTGTCTATCACGACGTGGACGACGTCGTGCCGGCCGGCGCGTTGCTCATGAAGTTGCGCTCGACGATACAGCGAGCGGATCTGCATCAGGCGCAGGCCGCCCTGCATGCCGCCGCGGCCCGGGCTACGGAAGCGCAGACGCGTTACCGGCGTATCCTCGCCATGTACGACCAGCAGGTCGTGCCGAAGGCGGACCTCGACCGGGTGACGGCTGAACGGGACGCTGCGCTCGCCCAGTTGAATGCGGCCCACGCAGCCGTCACCAGCGCCACCGAAGGGGTGGCGTACACCGAGATCCGCGCGCCCTACGCGGGGGTCGTCGTCGAGCGCATGGTCCAGGTGGGCGAGGCGGTCGCCCCGGGGACGCCTCTGGTGAAGGTGGCCTCGCTGAGGGACCTGCGGGTGGTGGTGAGCATTCCCCAGTCGCTCGCCGCCCGGGTGCGCAGCACCGGCCGCGCGACCGTGTATGTGGAGGGTCATGCCGTCCGCGCGCGACGCGTCACGGTATTCCCGGTGGCATCTCCGGTGTCCAACACGTTCAGGGTCCGTCTGGCGCTGCCCGATGGCGTTTCGGGGCTGTATCCCGGCATGGTCGTGCGGGCGGCATTCCCCACCGGGCAGCGGACCCAGCTGTTGGTGCCGTTTGGCGCGGTGATCCGGCGCAGCGAAGTGACGGCGGTGTACCTGGTGCAGCCCAACGGCGAGGTGCTGATGCAGCAGGTGCGCCTCGGTGAGCGCCTGGGCAGCCGCGTCGAGGTGCTTTCGGGTCTCGTCGCGGGGGATCGGGTGGCGCTCGATCCGCTCGTGGCCATGCAACGGCTCGAGCCTTTCCCGGGCGTGTCGGGGACGGCGCCATGACCGTTGGGGCGTCCGGCGCCCGGGCCAGGGGCCGCGCATGAGTGGGCAGCTCGGCTTCAGCGGGCGCCTGGCCAGCCGCTTCCTGCACAACCAGATCACCCCGCTCCTCGCCATTCTCGCGGTGGCCATGGGGCTGTTTGCCCTCGCCATCACCCCGCGCGAGGAAGACCCGGACATCAACGTCACCTTCGCCAACGTTTTCATCCCGTTTCCAGGCGCGTCCTCGCGCCAGGTGGAGCGCCAGGTCACCACGCCCATGGAGCAGGTGCTGAGCGAGATCCGGGGAATCAAGCACATCTATTCCGTGTCGCGGCCTGGGCTCGCCGTGCTGACGGTGCAGTACGAGGTCGGTCAGCCGCGCACCACCGCCATCGTGCGGCTGTACAACGCCATCTATTCGCATCGCGACCTGTGGCCGCCGGGCTCCGGGATCCTCAGGCCGTTGGTACGTCCCATGGGCATCGACGACGTGCCCATCATGACGCTGACGCTGTGGACGAAAGACGCCAGCCGCGGCTCGTACCAGCTCGGCAAGGTGGCGCATGCCATCGAGACCCAGCTGATGCGTGTGCCCGGAACCCGCAAGGTCTCGGTCCTCGGGGCGCCGCAAAGCCTGGTGCGCGTGCGACTCGATCCGGGCAAGCTCGCCGTCTACGGATTGGACGCGGGCGACATCGCGCGCTCGCTGCAGGCGGCCAATCTGACTCTGCAGGCCGGCTCGCTCATCGGGGGCAACCGGCTGGTGCCGGTGCAGGCCGGACAGTTCCTGGCCGACCGCGGCATGGTGGCCCACCTCGTGGTCGGCGTGCATCAGGGGCGGCCGGTCTATCTGGCCGACGTCGCCGACGTGAGCATGCAGCCCGATGCGGCGCAGTCCTATGTCTGGTTCGGCACCGGTCCCGGCGCTGCCACGCGCGGTCTGCCCAAAGTCAGCTACGCGCCCGCCGTCACCATCGAGATCGCCAAGAAGACCGGCACCAACGCCAGCACCATCGCCGACGGAGTGATCCGGCGGCTGCACGAGCTGAACGGCGCATACATTCCCGCCGGAGTGCACATCACCGTCACGCGCGACTATGGGCACACCGCCGACCAGAAGGCGGTGAAGCTCATCGAGAAGCTCATCGAGGCCACCCTTTCGGTCGTGCTGCTCGTCATGCTCACCATGGGCCGGCGCGAGGCCGTGGTGGTGGGCGCGGCGGTCAGTGTCACCCTGGCGGCGACACTGTTCGCCTCGTGGGCGTGGGGATTCACCATCAACCGGGTGTCGCTGTTCGCGCTGATCTTCTCGATCGGCATTCTGGTCGATGATGCGATCGTCGTGGTGGAGAACATCCATCGGCACATGCGCCTCGGCGGCGGCACGCTGAGCGACATCATTCCCGTGGCGGTCGATGAGGTCGGCGGACCGACCATTCTCGCCACCTTCACGGTCATTGCCGCGCTGATGCCGATGGCGTTCGTCGGCGGCCTGATGGGCCCCTACATGAGCCCCATCCCGATCAACGCGAGTTCGGGAATGCTGCTCTCGCTCGGCGTGGCGCTGATGTTCACGCCCTGGCTGTGCCGCA
>JAKAFQ010000216.1 GCA_021817875.1 Pseudomonadota bacterium | reverse complement strand
GGGCGTACTGGGCGATGACGGGCGGGATTTCCTCGGTCTCGAGCGCCCGCGGCGTGGCGCACGGCGCATAGCCCGACGGTGTGAACGCCTCGCACTCGGCGCGCACCTCGGACGGGGCGACCGGCGGGGCCCCCCCGGGCTGAAGCGACGGGTGCGAGATGCGCCCGACGTGCCAGAGCTGGGCAAAGACATGCCCGCCTTTTCGGTGCACGGCGTCGGTCACGAGGCGCCAGGCTTCGACCTGCGACTCCTCGTACAGTCCCGGGGTGAGCGCGTAGCCGCGGGCCTGCTCGCAGATCGTGGTCGCTTCGGCGATGATCAGTCCTGCGGAGGCCCGCTGGGCGTAGTACTCGGCCATCAATGCCGTGGCCGTGCCGTCGGCCTGGGCGCGGTTGCGGGTGAGCGGGGCCATCACGATGCGGTTGGCCAGCCGGATCTCGCCGACGGCGAGCGGCGAGAACAGATCGGTCCCGGCCGCGGGCGGATCGGTCGGCTGGGTGCTGGACATGATCAGGCTCCGCAACGGGCATCCCAGATGCCCCCGGCACACTTTCAGGCAAACGACCCGGCGAGGTCATCAGGGGAAACCGCCATGGGGCGGGCGGCGCGGCTGCGCAGGCCGCGCTGGTAGCCGGCCGGGGATTTGCTATCCTTCATGGTTTAACTCGATTCACCGCCCTGGCGAGGCCGGTCCGCGATGCTGCAAAAACTCAGCGACAGTCTGGCCACCCACAAGTGGTTCTGGTACACGATTCTCGGTGCTCTGGCGCTGGTGTTCGCCGCCTGGGGCGCCTACGGCATCGTCAATCTGAATTTCGGGGGCGCGAACTGGGCGGCCAAGGTGAACGGCCAGACCATCCCGCTCGAAGCCGCGCGCAATGCCTGGCTGCGCGCCCAGGGCCAGTTCACGCAGCAGTACGGCGGCAACCTTTCCACGGCGCTTCGCCGCCAGCTGCAGGACCAGGTGCTCGAGGGGCTGATCGGCAATACGCTCATGGCGCAGCGCACCGAGCAGCTCGGCTACCAGGTGAGCGAGGCGGACCTGATCGCCGCGATCCGCACCGAGCCGGCCTTCCAGGTCGCCGGGAAGTATTCGCCGCAGGCGGCCGCGGACGTGCTCGCCGATGCGGGCATTTCCCTGCCCGAATTCGAGGGCGAGCTCTCGAGCGATCTGCGCCGCGAGCAGCTGATCGAGGGCATCCGCACATCGGATTTTCTCACGCCGTTCGAGCTCTCGCGCGCCGAGACGCTGCAGAACGAGCAGCGCCAGGTGCAGTACCTGATGTTTCCCGCGGCGCACTATCACAGCAGCGCCCCGATCAGCCCGGCTGCGATCGAGGCGTACTATCGCGCGCATCGGGCCGAGTACCTCATCCCCAACTCGGTCGATCTGCGCTACGGAGAGCTCACGCTGGCGCAGGTCGCGGCCACCGAGGCCGTGTCGGATGCCGATCTGCACGCGGCCTATGAGAAACACCTGAGCGAGTTCGTGGCGCCCGAGCGGCGCGAAGCCAGCCACATCCTGATTCCCTTCGGCAAGGATCCGCAGGCGGCCCTTGCCCAGGCCGAGCACATTCTGAAGCTTGCCCGGTCCGGAGCGAACTTCGGCGCGCTCGCCCGGAAATACTCCCAGGATCCCGGTTCCGCCCGCAACGGCGGCAGCCTCGGCTGGATGGAGCGCAGCGGCTTCGTCAAACCGTTCGCCGATGCGCTGTTCGCGATTCCGAAGGTCGGGGACATCGTCGGGCCGGTCAAGACGCAGTACGGGTATCACATCATCCGACTCGACGGCATCGAGCCCGGCCACACCAAGACCTTCGAGGAAGCGAAACCGGCACTCGCCGCCGAGCTGCGCCACAGCCAGGCGGTCAACCGCTTCGGTGACATCGAGGACCGTCTGCAGGATCAGATCCAGGAGCCCGGCGCCAGCCTCGCCGGCATCGCCAAGACGTTCGACCTCACCACGGGCGAGATTCCGCAGTTCGTGCAGGGAGCGGGCGGCGCGCCGCTCGGGCCCGCGCCGCCGGTTGAGAGCCTGGTGTTCGGCTCCGGGGCCATCGCGCCCGGCACCCTCGGCGGTCCGGTGATCCTCGATAACAACAAGATGGTCATCGTCGAGGTGGTGGCGCGCCACGGTCCCCAGGTCAAGCCGCTCGCCGAAGTGCGCGCCGGCATCATCGCCGCGCTGACTCAACAGCGGGAAAACCAGGCGGCGCTCGCGGCGGCACAGGCGGCGCGGGCGCAGCTGCTCGCGGGCGTGCCCTTCGATCGGGTGGCGGCGGGGCTCAGGCAGAAAGCCGCTCCGAGCCGGTTCATCGGCCGTGATGACCCGTCCGTTCCGGCGCAGGTGAGCGCCCTCGCCTTTGCCGCGCCCAAACCGCTCCACGGACCGGTGTACCAAGCCCGGGCCCTCCCCGACGGCGCGGCGCTGCTCGCCGTCACGGCGATGCGCAGCGGTAAGAGCGAGAACCCCGTGCTGGACCGCGCGATGGCGCAGGAATTGATCGGGCGTGACGCCAACGCCGACGTCGAGGCCTATCTGGCGCAGATGCGCGCCACGGCCAAGGTGACCAAGAACCCCAAGGCGTTCCAGTGATCGGCCGGTCCGATCAGTCCGCGGTCTCGGGAAAGCCCATGCCGACGGTACTGTATCCTCCATCGACATAGAGGATCTCGCCGGTGATCCCGGCGGCCAGGTCGGAGCAGAGAAACGCCGCGGCATTTCCCACGTCCTCCTGGGTGACGTTGCGCCGCAGCGGCGCCACCGCGGCGACGTGGCCCAGCATCCTGCGAAAGCCCGCGATACCGGCCGCCGCGAGGGTTTTGATGGGACCGGCGGAGATGCCATTGACCCGGATGCCGCGCGGGCCGAGGTCGGCGGCCAGGAAGCGTACATTGGCTTCGAGGCTGGCCTTGGCGAGCCCCATGACGTTGTAGCTCGGGATGGAGCGTACGGCGCCGAGGTACGATAACGTCAGGATCGAGCCGTGCCGTCCGGCCATCAGCGGGGCCGCGCCGCGCGCGAGCGCGGTGAGACTGTAACTCGACACGTCGTGGGCGATCCGGAAGGCCTCCCGGGTGGTGTTGTCGGTAAAGCTGCCCGAGACACCTTCGCGCGGCGCGAACGCGACCGCGTGGACCAGGATGTCGAGGCCACCCCATTCGCTGCCGATCCGCTCGAACGCCGCATCGATCTGACTGTCCGACGTCACGTCGAGCGGCAGCGTCAGATGCGAGCCGATCGAGTCAGCCAGAGGCTCGATGCGCTCTTTCATCTTGTCGTTGAGGTACGAGAAGGCGAGTTGCGCGCCCTCGCGCTGCATCGCCTGGGCGATGCCCCAGGCGATCGAACGCTCCGAGGCGACGCCGACGATCAATGCGCGCTTGCCGGAGAGAAATCCCATGCCGAGACCTTTGCGGTGAATTGGAAAACGCCGGGGGCCCTTCGCGGCGCCCCGGCGCAAGTGTAGACCATTGAACTCAGCGCGGCGCGACGCGGCGCTCTCAGCCGCCGCGGTCGGCGAGGATCATGAGCTTCTGACCCGCGAGAATCGGCGTGCGCAGGTTCATCTCGTTCCAGCTGAGGATCTGCGCGACCCGGACCTGAAAACGCCGGGCGATGTTCCACAGCGTATCCCCAGAGCGCACCGTGTAGATCACCCGGTGCGCGCCGCGGTCGACGCGGGCGAGCAGGTGCCGCACGGCGCGCAGGCCGCCGGCCCAGACCCGCAGCCGCTGTCCGGGCTGCAGGATCTGGTCGCGGTGCAGGCCGTTCAGCCTGACGAGCGCGTGCACGCTGACATGATTGCGCTGCGCGATGGCCCACAGCGTGTCACCGGGACGCACCCGGATCACCCGTACCTGGAACCGCGGACCGGTAAAGCGCCCGGCACGCGCGTCGGCATACAGCCGCAACTGCTCGCCGGGCCGCAGCGTGCCATCGAGGGGCAGGCCGTTGATCTGCGCCAGCCGCTGCGCGCTCATGCCGTGGCGGCGCGCGATGGCCCACAGGCTGTCACCCGGCCGCACCCGCACGACGCGGAAGTTGAACCGGCTGCGCCATGCCGCATGGTCAATCCGCTCCGCGGCGAGCCGCACGTTCGCCGGCAGTTCATAGGCCGTGGCCGGCACCTCGATATCCTCTCCGACGACCAGCCGTCCGCTCGGCAGGGGGTTGAGCATCCGCAGAAATGCCGGCGTGGTCTTGAAGCGCCGCGCCACCGAGAACACCGAATCCCCGCGGCGCACCACGTAGGGCTCGACTCCCATGCGCTGATTGGCTGTCAGGTCGGCGACGTTTTCCTCGAAGACCGGTACCGTGTCGACCGGCAGCAGCAGGTAAAACGGTCCCGTGGGATCGGTCGCCCAGCGGTGAAACGCCGGGTTGAGCTGATAAATCTCATCGGAGCTGATGCCGGCGAGCTCGGCGGCGACTTCCAGGTTGATCTGTCCGCCGGTGGCGACGCGGGAGAAATAGGGCTTGTCGGGAATGGGGCTGAAGGAAAGGCCGTATTTGCGCGGATCCTTCACCAGGCGGGCCATCGCGAGCAGCTGCGGCACGTAGTACTCGGTCTGGCGCGGCAGGCGCAGGTCCCAGAAATCGGTGGGGCGGCCCTCGGCCCGGTTGATCGCGATGGCGCGCTGCACGTTGAGCAGTCCGCAGTTATAAGCGGCAATCGCCAGCAGCCAGTGGCCGCCGAGCTGATCGTGCAGCTGCTGCAGATAATTGAGCGCCGCCTGGGTCGAAGCGATCACATCGAGGCGGCCGTCGTACCACCAGTCCTGCTTCAGGCCGAACAGCCGGCCGGTGCCCGAGGTGAACTGCCACATGCCGGCGGCCCGCGCCCAGGAGTACGCGTACGGCTGGAAGGCGCTTTCGATGATCGGCAGCAGTGAGAGCTCGAGCGGCATGTGACGCGCCTGCAGCTGCGTCACGATGTAGTACAGGTACATGTCGGCGCGTCCGAAGGCGCGCTGCAGGAACTGCGGATGGTTGGCGTACCAGCGGGCTTCCTCGGCGATGACCGGCTTGTCGGGGTCAGACAGCTGAAAACCGGCGCGGATGCGCGCGAACAGGTTGGCGTAGCGCGGCGCCGCGGGCGGTGCGGCGGAGGTGACCATCGGGGCGGTGGGCGCGGCCGAGGCGGTCGGTGCCGCCGTGGGAGCCACTGCCGTCGGAGCGGGCAGCACCCGGTTGGCGATCTGCGGACGCACCGGCTCTCGGGTGGCGCAGGCGGTGAGTGCCAGGACGCCTAGGAAACCCAGGGCACGGCGTGCCCACTTCAGTACATGCGCCAACTTTCCGACCCTCTCTGAGGCGTGTTAACTTCATGTCCAGGCCGGGCCCTCTGGGCGCGGCGGGGACGTCTTTATCTAAAGTCCGAAATGTAACCCTTCCTATCACGCCCGCGCCAGTCCTTTCCTCGAACTCGTGCACGAATTTCAAACTTCGAGCCTCGCCGATCCCGGGCACGCACTGCGCGAGTGGTGGAACGGGCCTGCAGGGGCCGCGCTGATCGCCGCCGAGACGCTGTTGCTCAACGAGGCGCTGGATGATGTTTTCGGCTGGGAATTTCTGCAGATCGGCGCCTGGGGATCGGGACGGGAGTTGCTCTCGGCCTGTCGCACCCGCCATCGGGCGATTCTCTCGATGCCGGGCATGTCGCAGAATGCAGACATGCTCGGCCGGCCCGCCCAACTTCCCGTTGCCGGCGATTCGATCGACGCGGTGCTGGTGCCGCACACCCTGGAGTTTGCCGCCGACCCCTACGCGATCGTGCGCGAGGCCGACCGGGTGCTGGTCGGCGAAGGGCAGCTGCTGGTGCTCGGATTCCGGCCTTTCAGTCTCTGGGGCCAGCGCGCGCGTATCAGCCGCAGCGGGTTTCCGCCGGGCCTGAGGCGCGTGCTGTCAGAGCGGCGGGTGCGTGAGTGGCTCAGACTCCTCGGCTACGAGGTGTTCGCCGCGCGCCATTACCTGTATCGCAGCCCGTGGAGCGGCGGGCTCGCCTCCGGGGAAAGCGCCGACCGGTTGCTGCGCCGCGGCCTGATCTACCCGCTGCCGGCGGGCGCGTACCTGCTCAAGGCCCGCAAGCAGGTGTATACGCTGACGCCGATCCGACCGCGGTTCCGCGAGCGGACCGGCGTGCTCGGCGGCCTCGTCAAACCCGCCTCGCACACCGGCGCGCACCGCGGGCGTTAGATCCGGGGTCACCGGTCGGTGAGCGCCGCTCGCCGGTCGGGCCGTTTCACACCCGGCCGGCGACGTGCTAGCGTGCGCGCACGCATGAGCATCGTGGATATCTATACAGATGGCGCCTGCCGCGGCAATCCCGGCCCCGGCGGCTGGGCGGCGCTGCTGATCTTCGGCGAGCGGGAGAAAGCGCTCTCCGGGGCCGAGCGGCTGACCACCAATAACCGGATGGAGCTCACGGCCGTCATCGAGGCGCTCGATGCCCTCAAGCGACCCGTGCGCGCGCGTGTGTACACCGACTCTCAATACGTGCGCCGTGGCATCACCGAATGGCTCGCGGGCTGGAAGGCCAAGGGCTGGCGCACCGCCGACCGCAAGCCGGTGAAGAACCAGGACCTGTGGGAGCGCCTGGAGCGGCTTGCCGCCGCCCACCGCATCGAGTGGCACTGGGTGCCGGGGCACGCCGGGGTGCCGGGCAACGAGCGGGTGGACCGGCTCGCGAACGAGGCCATCGATGCCCTGAGGCGACCATCGGCCGATCCCGCCCCATAGCAGGTAGACTGCCCCTCATGAGACAGATCGTACTGGACACCGAGACCACCGGTCTCGAGCCCTCGCTGGGCCACAGGATCATCGAAATCGGGTGCGTCGAGCTACTGAACCGCCGGATCACCGGGCAGACCTTTCACCGCTACCTCAACCCTGAGCGCGACATCGACGAGGGCGCGATCGCGGTCCATGGCCTGTCGCGGGCCGATCTCGCCGGCCAGCCGAAATTCGCCGACGTCGTCGATGAGCTGCTCGCCTTCATCGAGGAGGCGGAACTCGTGGCCCACAACGCTCCGTTCGACGTGGGCTTTCTCGAGGCCGAGTTCGCCCGCTGCGCCCGGCCGCTGAAGCTTGCCGAGCGCTGCCCCGTGCTCGATACCCT
>JAKAFQ010000215.1 GCA_021817875.1 Pseudomonadota bacterium | reverse complement strand
GCGTGATTGCCCGCCGAGGCGCACACCACGCCGCGCGCGGCGGCCGAGTCGGACAACCTGGAGACGCGGTTGTAGGCGCCGCGCAGCTTGAAGGAAAACACCGGCTGCAGATCCTCACGCTTCAACAGCACCTGATTGTCGAGCCGGCGCGACAGGCGCGGCGCCTCCTCCAGAGGCGACTCGATCGCGACGTCGTACACGCGCGCCTTGAGGATCTGTTCGATGTACGGACTGGTCATGAGCGTTTCAGTCATTCAGAAAATCTCTGATCGCATCGGCGACGGCCCCGGGCGCCGTTTCGAACAGCGACAGCCCGCCGGGCAGCTCGCCTCTGGCGTGAGGCGGCAGGCGGCCCAGCTCTTTTGCGAGCGCCGGCGGCATATCCCGCGGACACAATGCCAGCACCGGCCGGGCGAGCCGCGCCAGCTGCGCGCCCAGCGGGTACTGTCGTGCGCCAGCCGCGGCTTCAGCCGGTGCCGCAGGCATCCCGGGCCCTGCCGGTGTCTCGGGTCCGCCGGGTGCGGTGAGGATTTCGATCGGTGGCACCGCAATGACCACCACCCGCCGGATCCCGGGCCGCGACAGGGCGAGGTCGAGCGCCACCAGGGCACCGAGCCCGCAGCCGAGCACATCCACCTGGCGCAGGCGCATGGAGTCGAGAAAATCCCCGATTGCGGCGGCCCGGTCGGCGATCGAGAGCGGCGCTTCCGGCGCGTCCGACTGGCCGAAACCCGGCAGATCCGGGGCAAATGCGGAGCGGTCGGCGCCCATCACGGCCATCAGGCCCCCGAACATGCGCCCGGTGGAGGTGGCGGCGTGCAGGGCCAGCAGCGCGGTGCCTTCCTCGAAACCGCCGCCGGCGGGCATCGCGTGATGCACGTGCAACTGGCCGTAACGGCATTCGAAATAGCTGCGCCGGATGCGGCTCAGGGTGGCCGCCCGGGGGGGATGGGATCGGTGTGCCATGGGATGTTCCGCATTGTGCCCCAGGGGCGATTCCGGTTTAAGCTATTTTGAGGGCCTTGAGCGCCGAAACCCGGGAGGTCGCCCGATGCGCAACTTCGAAGTCAGATTCAAACGCGCGCCCGCCACGCCTGGGGAGTTCGAGGTCGTGCCCGCCGAGGTCCCGCGTCTGCCGAACGGCGGGATTCTCTGTCGCGCGCGCTGGCTCGCGGCCGATGCGCTCTTCGCTCCACTGGCCGAACATCCGGCCGTGCCCGGCGAGATCGTTCCGGCGTTGGGCGTGTACGAAGTCATCGAATCGCGCAATGACGTGTTTACCGTCGGGCAGTGCGTCGTGCTCGAGTGCGGCATGCGCGAGCTGTGCGCCACGGACGGACACAGCGCGATCGCACTGCATCCCGGCCATACCCCCGCATCGACGGCTCTCGGGGTGCTCGGCCCTCCGGGGATGGCGGCCTATTTCGGCCTGATCGACCTGGCCGGGGTGCGTGGCGGCGAAACCGTCCTGGTGGCCGGCGCGGCCAGCGCGGCTGGAGCGATGGCCGGTCAGCTGACCGCGCTCAAGGGCGCAAGGGCGATCGGACTCGACGATTCGGCTGAGAAATGCGCCTGGGCGACGCGCCACGCCAGGTTCGCCGCCTGCATCAATACCCGCACGGAAACCCTCAGCGAACGTCTGTGGCAGCTCGCTCCCGAGGGCTGCGACATCTTTTTCGATGCCGGAACAGGCCGGCTGCTCGATGCGCTGCTGACTGGACGCCACCTGGCGCCCGGGGCCCGCGTGGTGCTTGGCCCCGACAATTCGCGACCCGTGCGCGGCGACCACGGGCATTCGGACGCCCAGGCCAAGGTGCGCATTCTGCGGTTGAATCCGAGCGACTACCGGCATCGCCGCGCTGAGTTCCTGAAGGATGCGATCGCCTGGTACGGTGCGGGCCGCCTGGTGTGTCACGAAGACGTGATCACCGGGCTGGAGAACGCGCCGGCCCACCTCGGCAGGGTGCTGCGGGGGGAGCATTTCGGGCAGCCGCTGATCAAGGTCTAGCCGCCCGCAGTCCGGTCGCGGCAGGCTCGGCGAGGGCGATCAAGCAGCCGATCGATGACGCCGTCGGACAGGTCCTCGATCGGCTCCTGCGCGGTCTGGTCAGTGCCGCCGGGGCGACTTGCGTTTCGCTTTCCTCACGGCGCGCGTCTTCCTCGCGGCGCGCGTCGGCATTTTTCCCCGCCGGACGGCCGGGGTCCTGGAAGCGCCCGGCTTCGCGCTGAGCTTGGCCTTGACTCGCTTCGGCGCGCCGCGTCCTGCGGCCGACGTCCGCTTGGCGCCGCCGGGGCGGGCCGGCCGCCGGGTTTTGGCGGGCCGGGAGGGGACCGACCGGGCGGAACGCTGCGCGGTGGCCTGGGTGCGAGCTTTCTTGCGGATCGCGGCCTTGGCTTTGGCCGATCGGGTGGGGACGGACCGGGAAGCCGAACGTTTCGCGGGTGCCTTGCGGCGCGCACTCTTGCGTACCCTGCGCTTGCGGACCGGCGCGGCGGTGGGCTTCGGGGGCTCGTGCAGCGCAATGGCACCGCCCTGCGGATCGAGGATGACGGCGACCCGATGTCCGCCCGGCACCTCATGCGCCTCCCGGACGATCCGGCCGCCGGCCGCCCCCGCGGCGGCCACTGTCCCGTCGAGGGTGTCGACCTGGATGTAGGTCAGCCAGTGAGGGGGCTCCGAGGGGTCCTGCAGCCGGTATACGCCGCCGAGCTGCGTGCCGTCTCGCTCGATGACCTGGTAGAGGTTCCCGCCCCGATCATGGACCGGTCCGGCACTCCAGCCGAACAGCTGCGAGTAGAAATCGAGGGCGCCGTTGGGATCGGTGGTCGCGAGTTCGTGCCAGGAGAATCCCGAGACCACTTCCGAGGCGGCCGCATTGGAGGGCGCGGGCGTGGCGGGAGTGAAGACCGCGAAGGCCGCGCCCTGCGGGTCCGACAGCACGGCGAAGCGGCCGATGCCCGGGATGTCGGTGGGCGCTTTGAGGAGGGTACCGCCCAGCCGCTCTGCGGCCTGAGCGGTGGCATCGACGTCGGTCGTGCCCAGGTAAGCGAGCCAGCGGGGAGGCGTGCCGGTCCGCTGGACTTCCCCCGGCTGGGCCATCAGCCCGGCCACCCCGATCGAGCCGCTCATCCACAGTGTGTACCCGGGCATGCTCGATGGCTGCGTCACCCAGGAGAAGACCCCGGAGTAGAACGCGGCTGCGCCCTGCGGGTCCGTCGTCATCAGCTCGTGCCAGATGAACAGTCCTCGAATGTCGGCGTTACTCATGGAGAGTGTCCCCTCGATCGGGTCGTTACGCTGTTGCGGACTGGATGTGAAATCGGGCGATTCCAACAAACCGCATTGTGCGCCCTCCGGCATGACAGTTCCACCACCGCTCGGTGCACCGAGGACGCCCGAGGCATGGGCGGCTGATGTTCCGGCCCAGGGGCCGGCAGGCGCGCAGAACCCGCCGCGGCCCGCACCACCGACCCGGCCATCACCACGAAGGCCGGCCGATCCGCGTGCCGGCAGTGCCTGACCCGTGTCTCGGGACCGTCGGCCGAGCGGCCGGCAGCGGCGACTGCCTACCAGCTGCCTACGTTCGGCATGGACTTCCATGGCTCGGCGGGCGGCCGCGGCCCGCCTTGTTGCAGCAGCTCGATCGAGATCCCGTCCGGCGAACGCACGAAGGCCATGTGGCCATCGCGCGGCGGACGGTTGATCGCCACGCCGTGGTCTTTCAGCCGCTGGCAGGTCGCATAAATGTCATCGACGGCATAGGCCAGATGACCGAAATTGCGCCCCCCGCCGTACTGTTCCGGATCCCAGTTGTGGGTGAGCTCCACCTGCGCTGATTCGTCGCCGGGAGCGGCCAGGAACACCAGGGTAAAGCGGCCCTGCGGGAAGTCTTTGCGCGAGAGTTCCCGCAGCCCGAGTGCATCACAGTAAAAGCGCAGCGAGGCCGTCAGGTCGGTCACTCGCACCATGGTGTGCAGGTATTTCACGGTTGGGTCCTCGCGGCGTCCTAGAACATCTCCGACGGTCCCGGGGGCTTGATGTCCACCTTGCCCCGCGATGCGATGAAATCTCCGGTGATCATCTCGGTGTAGCTCTGACCCGGGCCCACCATGGGGTATACGCCCGCGTCGGGATCGATCATCACCTCGAGGAACGCCGGACCCGGAGAGCCGAGGAATTCAGCGACCACCCGCGGCACGTCCTCCTTGCGGTCGAGGCGCACGGCGTAGGGAAACCCGTCCGCCTGGACGGCCTTGATGAAGTCTTTCTTGTGCAAAGACCGGTCGCTGGCCGAGAGCCGTCCCTTGAAGAACAGTTTCTGCCACTGCTTGACCATGCCGTCGCCGAAGTTGTTGAGCACCACGATTTTGATGGGCAGATCGTAGGTGGTGACGGTCTCGAGTTCGCCGAGGTTCATGCGGATGCTGGAGTCGCCATCGATGTCCACGACCAGTTTGCCCGGATGCGCAAGCTGCGCGCCGATCGCCGCCGGCAGACCGAATCCCATCGTCCCCATGCTGCCAGAGGTCAGCCACAGCCGTGGCCGGCGGAAATCGCAGTATTGCGCCGCCCACATCTGGTGCTGCCCGACGCCGGTGGAGATGATCGCCTCGCCGCCGGTCACCTTGTTGATTTCCTCGATCACATAGTAGGGCTGGATGAGGCGGCTATCGCGGTCGTAGTTCATGGCGTGGCGGCGCTTGAGTTCGGCGAGCGCCGTGTGCCACTCGGCGAACTCCGGCCGGAATCCGGCCCGATGCCCATGGGCGATCAGCGTACGCAGCGCCTCGCGCAGCATGCCCACGTGGCTCCACTGCACCCGCTTGACCTTGTTGATCTCCGCGCGATCGATATCGAGCTGCACGATCCGCTTGGCGCTGCGCGCGAACTTTGCGGGTACTCCGGCCACGCGGTCGTCGAATCTGGCGCCCATGGTGATCAGGAAGTCGCAGTCGTCGACGGCATAGTTGGCGAACGCCGCTCCGTGCATGCCCAGCATGCGCATCGACAGGCGGTGGGTGGTGTCGATCGCCCCGATGCCCATGAGCGTGGTGACCACGGGGATGTCGAATTCGGTGGCGAACTGCGTGAGTTCCGTGGCGGCCTCGCCTTGAATGACGCCGCCGCCGGCGTAGATCAGCGGCCGGCGCGCTTCGCCCAGCATCTCGAAAAACCGCGCCGCTTCGCGCTCCTCGAGCGCGTGTTCGGCCAACTCCTTCATGCGGCGGCGGTAGCCGGGAATGGGCAGTGTGCCGCTGCCCTGGAAGACGCCTTCCCAGTTCTGCACGTCCTTGGGCACGTCGATCACCACCGGTCCCGGGCGGCCGGTGCGGGCCAGCTCGAATGCGGTGCGCATCGTCGCTTCGAGCCGCTCCGGCTCGGTCACCAGGAACACATGCTTGGCGACAGAGCTCATGATGGCGGTGACCGGCGCCTCCTGGAAGGCATCCGTGCCGATTGAGGCGCGCCCCACCTGTCCGCAGATGACCACGATGGGCACCGAGTCGGCCATTGAATCGCGTACCGGAGTAACGGTGTTCGTCGCGCCCGGCCCCGAGGTGACCATGCACACGCCTACCCGGCCGGTGGCCCGCGCGAAGCCGGCTGCCATGAAGGCCGCACCCTGTTCGTTGGCGGGAACGATGAGCGGGATCTGCCTGCGGCCGTTCCGGGACTGCTCCTCGTTGTACAGGAACACGGCATCATAGGTGGGCAGGATGGCGCCCCCGCTGTAGCCAAAGATCGCCTCTACCCCTTCGTCCGCCAGCACCTGCATGATCATCCAGGCGCCGGACATCTTCCGGCCGGCGAGCGGGTGTGCCTCAGGACGGGGTTGGGCAATGGATTCGTTCATGGGGGCGTTCTCATGTGAAAGCGGCAGGCATCCGACAGAGGGGAAGATGCCTCGGAGCCTAGCAGCTTGGAAGCCGCCGATGAACCCCTGCACGCCCCGGCGGTGGCTGATTTTGCGCCGCGCGGTCGTTTCCCGGTCCGGTCTCGCGGGCGGTTGCCCTTCGTCAGCCTTCAGCACCGAAATCCCGTGGCCGCTGCCGGCTCCATCCTTTATTCTCAATAGGATTGCCGACCGTATCGATTCCCGAGGGACCATGCGTCACATCATCGCCGTTCTGCTGCAAAACGAGGCCGGGGCCCTGAGCCGGGTCGCGGGGCTGTTTTCCACCCGCGGCTACAACATCGAGTCGCTTTCAGTCGCGCCGACGGATGACCCGACCGTTTCGCGGCTGACGCTGGTTACCAAAGGCTCGGATGCCGTCATCCACCAGATCGTCAATCAGCTCAACAAGCTCATCGACGTGGTCAAAGTGGAAGACATGACGACGGGCGAGCACCTCGAGCGCGAGCTGATCCTGCTGAAGCTCAAAGTCCGCCCCGAGCAGACGGATGCGGTCCGGGGGTACGTGGTGCGTACCGGCGGGCGGGTGCTGGATCCGGCTGCGGACGGCTTCATCGTCGAGCTGACCGCGAGCGAAGCCGAGATCAACGCGTTGGCGGCCGATCTCGCCCGCAGCGCCGAGCTGCTCGAGGTCGTGCGCAGCGGCGCGCTCGGCATCGGGCGCAACGCGCGCTCGATGCGCGTGGTGCGCTAGGCCGGAGCAGCTGGCTCGAAGAGCCTCGGCGGGCGGCGCACGCATCGTGCGTGTGTCGTCTGCGAACAGAGTGCGCGGCAGGAGCGCTGCAGCCGCCTCGGGCGGGTGCAGCGCGTGAACCGAGGCGCGGGGGTCGTCAAAGCGCAGAGTCGTCTGTTTCGCCAGTGCGGATGCGGATGACGCGCTGGATGTCGGTGATGAAGATCTTGCCGTCGCCGACCTTGCCGGTTTTGGCTGATTTCAGGATGGCTTCGACGACTGCATCCACCAGGTCGGTACGCACGGCGACCTCGATGCGCGTCTTGGGCACGAAATCCACCACATACTCGGCGCCGCGGTAGAGTTCCGTGTGGCCCCGCTGGCGGCCGAAACCCTTGACTTCCGTCACCGTCATGCCGGAAACGCCGATCTCGGACAGCGCGGCGCGCACGTCATCGAGCTTGAATGGTTTGATGATCGCGGTGACCAATTTCATGTGCGGACTCTCCGGGTATGGGCGTTGACTTGTCGCGTAGCGTGCC
>JAKAFQ010000214.1 GCA_021817875.1 Pseudomonadota bacterium | reverse complement strand
GGGCCCGCTTTGCAATCGACGACCTGTTGTCGGCGGCCCACGATGCCCGTGTGGGACTGGTGGCGTTTGCCGGGGAAGCCTATACCGTCGCACCCCTGACCACCGACGTTGCGACGATCCGCAACCTGAGCCGGGCGCTCTCGCCTGCGTTGATGCCCGAGAGCGGCCACCGACTCTCGCCGGCACTCACGGCGGCCGCGCGGCTGCTCGCGGCGAGCCGCAGCCGGGATCGGCAGGTGATCGTGTTGACGGACGGGCTGACGGATCCGGCCCGGGCGCTGCTCACGGCCGAGCAGCTCCACCGTGAAGGCATGATGGTCAACATCGTGGGGGTGGGCACGCGCGCAGGCGCTCCGGCGCCCGATGGCCAGGGAGGATTCCTGCGCGACGCTCGGGGCCGGATTTTGATGACACGCCTGCAGGCCGGGATCCTGCAGCGGATCGCCATCGCCGGCGGCGGGCGTTTCGTGAGGTTGGATCGGTTGCCGAGGTTGATCGCGGAACTGCACGCCGAGGGACTGCGCTCCCTGGGCTCTGCCGAGGCGGCCGGGTCGGTTCGGCTGGCCACCTGGCTCGACGGCGGCATCTGGCTGCTGCCACCGCTGCTGCTGTGTGCGGCCCTGCTCGCACGCAGGGGGTGGATCTAATGCGTGCCGCGATGTTGTTTGTGCTCGGCTGCCTGGCGAGCGCCCCGGCGTTTGCCGGCATCTGGTCGAACCTGTGGCGCACGCCGGATCAGCAGGGCGAAGCACTGCTCGAGGCTGGCCATCCCGCCCGGGCGGCCGCACGGTTCTCCGATCCGCGGCTCAAGGCCTATGCGGATCTCGAAGCGGACCGCTACGCCCAGGCGGCGAAGCTCCTGGCGCGGTTCAAGGATGTCACTTCGGAATACAACCGAGGCAATGCGCTCGCCCACAGCGGTCACCTGCGCGCGGCGCTTGCCGCATACGACGCGGCGCTCAGACAGGCACCGGGTGACCAGGACATCCGGCACAACCGCAACGTCGTGGCCCGGAGGCTGCGCCATCGGACTGCGAAGCCCCCGGCGAAAAGCGGCACGCGAGGCAAGTCTCGGCGGCCGTCGGGCGGCGGTCAGAGTCAGAATCAGAATCAGAGTCCGGGTCAGAGTCAGAATCGGAAACGGAACCGCAATCACGGCCAGGGGAAAAAGATATACCCCGACGGCGCGAGCGGCGGTGCATCCCGCAGCGGCTCGCCGGCCGATCAATCGGCCACCCGGACCGCGCCGCAGCAAACCTCCGGCCGAGGCTCACGTACACGCAGTCCCGGCCGGGCGCGACGCGATGCGGTCCGAGCCGCGGCGCTCGCCCGGCGCCAGCGGCATGCCGGTGCCAATGCGTCCGGCGCCAGGCCCGCAACGGCATCGGGGTCCGCCGTGGCGGGGGTCTCCGGCACTCGCCACCGGCCGGGCAGGGTCGGGGGCAGCGCCGATGCGCCCAAATCGAAACCCGTCAGCGAGAAAACACTGGCGCTCGAGCAGTGGCTGCGGCAGATTCCGAACAATCCGGCGGGTCTGCTGCGGCGCAAGTTTCTGATCGAGTACATGATGAGACATCCCGGAGACAAACCGTGAGGACTCGTTGGCTGAGCGGGCTGCTCATGCTGTGGCTGTCCGCTGCGATAGTCCCCGTACAGGCCGCGATCAGCGCCTCGATCGACCGCACGCGGATCGGCGCGGGCGATACCGTCCAGCTGACTCTGAAATACGACGGCATCACCAGCAGCGAGCCCGACCTGAGACCGCTGCAGCGGAATTTCACGATCCTCGGCAGCAGCACCAGTACCAGCGTTCAGATCGGCACCGGCGGATCGGCCGAGAGCACCGAAGTGGCGCTGACGCTCTCGCCGAAACGCAGCGGGCAATTGACCATACCCTCCCTTTCCTGGGACGGCGAGCGCAGCTCACCGCTGTCACTGACGGTGCTGGGACCGGGCGCGCCGTCCGGCGCCCCTGCAGCGGCGTCGACTCCCGCCGGCAGAATTTTCATCGAGACGAGCGTCACACCGACACATCCATACGTGCAGGCCGCTGTGCAGGTGGCTGTGCGGATCTACGCCTCTGAACAGCTGTATCACGGCACTCTCGCGTTCTCCGGAAACAGCGCGGCACTCGTGAAAAAAATCGGCGCGGACACCTACGGCAGCACCGTGCGTGATGGTCGGACCTACCAGGTCATCACGCGCCGTTACCTGCTGTTCCCGCTGCGGCGCGGCACGCTGACGCTGCCGGGTCCGCGGCTCGAGGCCGAGGTGCCCGCCCGGAATTCCTCCTCGTGGAGCCCCTTCGGAAACTTCTTTGGCGGCCTGGTGCAAAGTACCCGGCCCATCCGGGTATCCGGCGACCCCATCACCCTGGCGGTGAGACCGCGGCCGGCCGGCGCAGCGGGCAGCTACTGGCTGCCGGCGGAAAACCTCACGCTGACCGCCGCATGGCAGGGCGGCAGACGGGCGCGGGCCGGCGAACCGGTCACCGTCGCGCTCGATTTACAGGCAGTCGGACTCACGGCCGCCCAGCTCCCGGCTCTCACCACGCTGTTGCATCTGCCCCACGGCCTGAAGGTATATCCGGACCAAGCCAGGCTCGACAACACCGTCCAGGGCAACATGATCGTCGGCAGTCGCGACCAGACCCTCGCGCTCATCGCGGACCGGCCCGGACGCTACAGCCTCGCGGGACTGAAGGTGCGCTGGTGGGATACCCTGGACAACCAGCCGCGTTCGGCGATCCTGCCTGCGCGCACACTCACCATCCTGCCCGCAGCGGCCGGGATCACTGCCGCCACGCCCCCCGCGCCGGCAGCACAGATGCCCCAGACGATTGTGCGGCATTCCCCGCCGCCTGCGCCTGCCGCGGTGCGCTCCGCCGCAAGGGCTCACACGGCTGGCGCGCCGTTCCCGTGGCAATGGGTCAGCGGCGGGTTTGCGGCATTGTGGCTGGCGACCCTCGGCGCCTGGCGGTGGAGCCGGGGCAGCCGCCGGACGCATGAGCCACGCCCGCGCGCGGCATCCGTCCGGGACCCTTCCCCTCCCGATGCGTCGAAAGCCCGCGCGGCGTTCCGCAGCGCCTGCGCCAGCGACGACGCCCTTGCCGCGCGCCGCCATCTGTTGGCGTGGGCGGAAGCCGCATGGGGCTCGGCACCGACCGGTCTCAACGCGCTCGCCGCCGCGCTGGGCGATCCGACCACGGCGAATCTGCTGCGCGAGCTGGACCGGGCGTGTTATGGCGGAAGCGACTGGCGCGGGCAACCGCTCTCGCTGGCCCTGACGGAGTTGCCGTCCCAGCCGACCGGCAGGTTGCGCAACCGCCCCGGGCTGGCGCCGCTGTATCCGTGAGACCCGCCCCCTCGTCTCAAGCGGTACGCGGTCCGGTTTCCGGACCGTTCGCGGCCGCGGCGGGTGCGCCGGCATCGACATCCGGTTGCGCGCCCCGAGCGGCATCGGCTGGCTGCGGACTCGAGCCGGTCCGCGCGGCCTGCGGGGTCGCGGCAAAGCCGGCCGGCAACTCCTGGTGCTGCCGCTGCAGGAACAGCGTGCCTTCCAGGATCATGGCGACACCGCCCGGGGTGACCGTGACGCTCTTGGCGGCGTTGCGGGGGATCGGCACGCGCATCTTGGCGCAGTAGTGGATGATGGCCGCGGCGACGATCGCCAGCGAATAGGTCCGATCGATCGGGACATCCTGCCCGGCCTGCTTCACCGAGAGCACGACGCCGTTCGATTCGTCGACCCGGGCGGCTTCCAGTGTTGCATTCGCCGGCCAGCGTTTGTGTGCCTGATCGAAATCGATGAGGACATCGACCATGGTCTCCAGGGGAAGTACCAGGCGCCTCGAATCATGCATCAACACATTCGTCATGCGAGCAACTCCATGGCGCATCCGTTTCATGGCCCCGCGCGACACCACACGCGCAGCGCCTGCCGCGCGCTGAATCGCACGCCACCGGCGAGCATTCGATGTCAGCCATCGTGACATATTACGCCGCGCCGGCTCCGGTCGGCCATCAGGACAGACGGGCCGCAGGCCTCGCCGCGAGAGGAACCGTCGGCGCACCGCCGCGGAGTCAGCTCACCCCATAGCGTTCCCGATAGGCCCGCAATGCCGCAAGCTGCTCGGCGGAAACCGCCGGCCCGCCGGGGCGCGAGAGCGCCTCGATGAGCTCGGCCAGGGTGAGCACGCTCACGGTCTTCACACCCTGCTCCCGCTCGATCTCCTGCGTGGCGCTGAGAGCGCCCTGGCCCCTCTCCTGCCGGTCGAGGGCGAAGACACAGCCCACCGGCCGGGCCCCGGCCGCCCGGATCAGGGACAGCGACTCGCGCACGGCGGTGCCGGCCGTGACGACATCGTCGATCACCAGCACCCGCCCGGCAAGGGCCGCGCCGATCAGCGTGCCGCCCTCGCCATGCGCCTTGGCCTCTTTGCGGTTGAATGCATAGGGGACACTGCGGCCGTGATGTTCGAAAAGGGCACCGGCCGTTGCCGCCACGAGCGGAATGCCTTTGTACGCCGGCCCGAACAGCATGTCGAAGCCGATGCCGCAGCGGACGATGGCGGCGGCGTAGCACCGGCCCAGGACGGCAATGGCCTCGCCATCACTGAACAGGCCGGCATTGAAAAAATACGGGCTCTCCCGGCCGGACTTGAGGGTGAACCGGCCGAAGCGCAATGCCTGGCGCGACAGCGCCAATTCGATGAAGCCGAGCTGATAGTCACGCATGGCACTATCATTGTCCGATGCACAGCCACCCCGTCAACCTCTGCCGCGATTGCTCGGCAGGCCGCAGGACACCCGGCTCGTGAGCCGAGGCCCGCGCCCCCGGGACGCCGGCGGGCTCACGAACTGGCGCAAGACGCTCGCTGTCTACCGCCAGAGGAACGTGGTCTCGATGCTGTTCCTCGGCTTCTCGAGCGGACTGCCTTTCCTGCTGGTGTTCTCGACTCTGTCGGTCTGGCTGCGCCAGGCCGGCATCGAGCGGTCGACCATCGGCATGCTCGCCTGGGTGGGCTTTGCCTACTCGTTCAAGTTCGTCTGGTCGCCGGTGGTCGATCGGGTGCGGCTGCCCATCCTGCACCGGTTGCTGGGCCGGCGGCGCTCCTGGATGCTGCTCGCGCAGATCGGTGTCGCGTGCGGACTCATCCGGCTCGCCGCGACCGAACCGGCCTCCGGAGTCGGCTCGATCGCGCTCGCGGCGCTGTTCGTCGCGTTCTGCTCGGCCACTCAGGACATCGCCATGGACGCCTGGCGCATCGAATCGGCCCCGACGGAAGTGCAGGGCGCGATGGCAGCGACCTATTCGGTCGGTTATCGCGTGGCGATGATCGCCGCCAGCGCCGGCGCCCTCACCGTCGCCTCAGGCTTCGGCTGGCGCACCAGCTACAGCGCCATGGCGATGCTGATGGCCATCGGCATTCTCACCACCCTCCTGGTCAGAGAACCGCAGGTCGCCACCCGTGACCAGGAGGAGCGCGAAGCACGCGCCGTCGAGTGGCTCGAGGGCCGCGCTCACTGGCCGGGGTCGCTGCAGAAAGCCGGAGAATGGTTCATCGGCGCGGTGCTCTGTCCGTTGACCGATTTCTTCAGCCGGTATGGTGGGCGCTTCGCGGTCGCCTGCCTCGCGTTCATCGGGCTGTACCAGCTCACCGAGTTCACCATGGGCTCGATGGCCAACCCGTTTTACATCGACCACCATTACAGTCTGGACCAGATCGCCCTGGTGGTGAAGGTCTACGGCTTTTCCCTGTCGATCGTCGGGGTGTTTCTCGGCGGAGTGATGGTGGCACGGCTCGGGCTCGCCCGCTCGCTCGCCGCGGGCATGGTGCTCGCGATATCCTCCAACCTGAGCTATTCACTGCTCGCTACCACTCACACCGCGACACTGCTCGGGCTCGGTGCGGTCAATGGACTCGACAACCTGGCGCTTTCCGTCCAGGGCGTGTCGCTGATCGCGTTTCTCTCCAGCCTCACCAGCCCTAAGTACACCGCCACACAGTACGCGCTGTTTTCCTCGTTCTACGCGCTGCCGGGCAAGCTCCTGGAGGGCACCTCCGGATTCGTGGTCGAGCGGATCGGGTATCCGCACTTCTTCCTCTACACGGCGAGTCTCAGCATCCCGGGGTTGCTGCTGCTGGCGTGGCTGTGGCGCAGGCTGCCCCGCGGGAACGGCTCCATGCCACAGGTCTACCGGACGGAAGCCGAGCGCATCGACGCTGGAGCCGGCTGAAGGGTCGCGCGGCCGGCCACGGGGCGCACCGCGATCGGAATCGCGCCGCACGGGACGACGCGGGTGCTTCCTCGCCCGCAGCGACCGGACACGCCGCCGCAGGGTCTCAGGATGCGCTGGCGAGCCACATATCGATCCGACCCGTGCAACCGCGAGAGGACCGGATGAGCGGGAATCAGGATTCGAACAGATCAAGCCCGTCGAGAGAGCTGGCCCGCAGCGTTGAGTCATCTCCGCGCGACTCGCCGGGGGCATCGTCGTCGCCGGCTTCCACGTCCACCGAACCGCTCCAGTCCTCCGGAGGCTCGGCCGCCTCGATGAGGCCATCCTCCCACTGCGCGTCCCAGTCCTCGAGGTCCATCTCCTCGACGGTACCGTCGAAGTACTGGATATCGATGGTGCCGTCGTCGTCATCGACCGCGACCACTTCGAAAAGCTCACCGCCATTCGAGCGGTACCAGTCACCGATTCTCGGTCGTGGAGCCACCATGGTCAGTCCTCGCCGCAGCGCAGTCCCCCGACGCTTCGGATCACGCGTGCGTGCGGTTACGCGTGACACGCCCGCCGGACCGCAGAGCTGGTATTCTCCTTCCGCCGGGCAAGGGACGTACCCTCATGGTGCACCCACGCTCACCCTCTTTCAAGCTTCGGTGCCCGCTGACACCGTCGACCCTGCGCAAGGGCTGCCGGTGCGGAATCGCACCGGCGTGCGCATCGGTATCCACGGGCAGCCTCCAGAAACCGGCAGGATCCTTTCCATGCTCGCCCAGCCCCTGAAGTTCTTCGTCGTCTTTTTCGCAGTGGTCGAACCGATCTCGCTGCTACCCGTTTTCAGCAGCCTCACCCAGGACGCCAGCCGGGAATACCGTCGTCTGATGGCGGTGAAGGCCACTGTGG
>JAKAFQ010000213.1 GCA_021817875.1 Pseudomonadota bacterium | reverse complement strand
GGAAAATATCCCGCTCCCAGCTGTCCATCTCGGGGGCGTATTGAGACACGAACCACAGCAGGTCCCGCTCCGGATGCGGCGGGACCGGCGCCCGTTTTTTCACCTCGGGCCCGGTGGCGCCCGCCGCCGGCTCGAGCGCCGCGAAGCGCCTGCGGAACTCATCGTCGGCGAGCGGCTTGAGGGTCTCGATGTACTCCGGATAGCGCTCCCGGCGCAGCGGTTGATCGACGTCGATGTGCTGCTCGAGCGCCAGAGCGGCATCGAGCACCGTCTCCACCGGCTGCAGACCGTGCGTTTCGATCGCCTGTTGGATCTGCCGGGCATGATTCGCCGCGTGCTCGACGATGCGCTCGCTCACCTGCGCCTGGCAGCGTCGGAACAGCAGGTTGTTGCGGGAAAAATCCGCATGGCCCAGCACATGGGCCGTTACCAGGACGTTCTCGGCAAGGCCGTTGCCGGAGGCGAGGTAGGCATGGCCCGGGTTACCCGGGAAAACCACCTCGAAGAGCCGCGAGTGGCCCATGTGCCGCTGGATGAGCTGGTAGATGTAGCGCACCCCGAACGACCAGTGCGGCATGCGCACCGGTAATCCGTAGACGGCGATTTCCATCATGAAGGAGTCCGGCACCGCCTCGAACTCGACCGGATGGAACGTCAGCCCCGAGTCCCTGGCGAGCGCCTCCATGCGCTGCACGTAGTCCTGCCAGATGGCGTCGCTCATGCACTCTCCGCCGCGCGGCTTTCCGCCGAGAAGAAGTGCCGCACGGCGCTCCACACGTCCTCGAAGTCATCGAGCGCATAGCTGCCCGTGGCCCCGCCGGCCGCCGCCAGCTCCGCGAACAGCCGGCCGGTCTCGGTATCGAGCTGGCGCGAGAGGCCCGAGGACACCTCCACATAACCGGTGAAACACGCGTCGGCGGCGATGGTGGCCAGCCCCTCGCGAGCCTCGGCGAGATCGCTCACCGAGTTGTCGCCGTCCGAGGCATAGAACAGATACACGTTGCAGGTCGCCGGGTTGTAGCGCTCGCGCAGGATCTCGTTCACCTTGGCGAAACCGGTCGACGCCACGGTGCCGCCGGAGCCGCTGACCTGGAAGAACTCCGGCTCCGAGAATTCCCACGCCTCGGTGGTATGGGCGACGAACACGGTCTCGAGCGAGCGGTATTCCCGCCGCAGGCCCTGCACCGTCCAGAAGAAGAACGTCTTGGCGAGCTTGCGGTCCCGATCCGACATGCTGCCGGAAACATCGAGCAGGAAGAACACCACGGCGCGCACCGCCGGCTGACGCCGCCGCGCGAGCTGGCGGAAGCGCAGATCCTCGTCGGTGAAGGTCGGGATCGCGCCCGGGGCACCGCGGCGTTTCACCAGCTCCTTGAACGAGCGGCGCCGGTCGAGCCTGGAGCGCGCACCGCGGCGGTCCCAACCCTCGCGCACCCAGTCGGACTCTTCCGACGGTCCCACCCGGGTCTTGAGATTCGGCAGCTGCATCTCCTCCCACAGCCAATCGACGATGTCGTCGATCTTGAGCTCGAGCAGCAGCTGCACGTCGCCCTCTTCGCGCCCGCCCGGGCCCTTCTGCCCGGAGCCGCCGGCCTGCGACGGGTCGGCGAACACATCCCCGGGCTTGACCTTGCCCTGGCCCGCGCCCTGGTTTTCTTCCGCCCGGCGCAGGCGGAAATGATAGTGCTCGAGCATTTTCATCGGCACGCGCACGGTGCGCGCCCCGCCGGTGATCAGATCGCCGCCGGCCACGATCTGCGGCAGATGCCTGCGCACCGAATCGCGCACCTTCTCGTCATGACGCAACCAGTCGCGCGCGCCGCGCGAGAACAGGTCATACCACTTGGCGGCATCGGCAGACGGGTGCGATTCGGTGTGCGTGCTCATGAGCGGACATCACTCCTGCGCGAGCAGCGTCGTGACGTAACTCAGCGCTTCCTTCGCACTATACTCGTCATAGCCGTACTCGCTGATCAATCGCTGCTGCACGACCGAAATCTTCTGCCGCGCTTCCTCATCGGGACGGGCGGCGGAAGTGACCAGCCTGAGCACGTCGCGGCGCTCCTCGAACAGATACTGCTCGATGGCTTCGCGCATGCGCGCGTGGCTGGCAAGCTTGAACTTCTCCCCGGCCTTGAACGCCACCATCGCCTTGCGCACCACCTCCTGGCGGAAGGAGAGCTTGCCGGAATCGGAAACCTTGATCTTCTCCTCGACCGAGCGCAGAAAGCGCTCATCAGCGGGCCGTGTCTCCCCGGTGATCGGATCGGTGACCTGGCGGTGATCGAGCGAGGCCTCGACCTCGTCGAGATATTTCTCGAGCAACTGCTGCGCCTCCTCCTCGAACGAGGCGAACATGGCGCGGTGCACGTCCTCCTTGACCCAGCGGTTGTAGAACTCCTTGCGCGCCGTGACCAGGTGGTCGATCCAGGCCTTTTTCTGCTTGGCCTCCATGCGCGCATCGCTCTCGATCGCATCCTTCATCGCCAGCAGCAGATCCATGCTGGTGAGGCTGTGAGTGGTGCCGCGGGTGATGGCGGTGGAGATGGCGTTGATCACGAACCGCGGGCTGACCCCGGTCATGCCCTCGTCGGGCGCCTCGGAGCGCAGCCGCCCGGCTTCGGTTTCGGGCACGCCTTCGATGGCCTCGCCGGAATACAGGCGCAGCTTCTTCGCCAGATCGAGGCCCTCGCGCTCGGGCTTGGCGAGACGCGTCAGGATGGCGAACACCGCCGCCAGGTTGAGCACGTGGGGATCGAGGTGCACGTTGCGGAACGCCGGCGCGCCCGAGACCAGCTTCTGATAGATGCGCGATTCATCCTGGTAGGACAGCGCGTAGGGCACCTTGATGATCACCATGCGATCGAGCAGCGCCTCGTTCTCCTTCTCCTGCAGGAACTTGTGAAACTCGGCGAGGTTGGTGTGAGCCAGCACCGTCTCGTCGAGGTGAATGAGCGGAAAGCGCGACACCTTGACGTTCTTCTCCTGCGTCAGGGTGAGCAGCAGGTACAGGAACTCGCGCTTCACCTTCAGGATCTCGATCATCTCGAGCAGCCCGCGGCTCGCCGAGTACACCGCCCCCGACCACGACCAGGCGCGCGGATCGCCTTCATCGCCGATCTGCGCGACCTTGGCGAGATCCACCGAGCCGACGAGATCGGCGATGTCGGCGGTCGTCGGATCGTGCGGCGCGTAGGTGCCGATGCCGAAGCGCGAGGCTTCCGACAGGAAGACGCGCTCGACCGGCACGCTCACGAAGTCGCCTTCGAACTCCCGCTCGACGTAATCGCGCGCCCAGGGCGACAGTTCGCCCTGCACGGCCACCCCGTAGCGTTCGCGGAACTCCGGCCGCAGACTCGCCGGAATCAGGTTGAGCGGATTCTCGTGCAGCGGCGAGCCCTTGATGGCGTAGAGCGCTCCCTGATCGGTGCGGCTGTATTCCTCCAGACCGCGCTTCAGCAGAATGGCGAGTGTCGATTTGCCACCCGAGGGAGGACCCAACAGCAGCAGCAGCCGGCGGCCGACGTCGGAGCCGCCCGCGGCGGCCTTGAAGTACTCGACCACGCGCGTGAGCGGCTCGTCGATGCCGAACAGCTCGCGCCTGAACAACTCGCGGGCGCGTTCGGCCTCCGGAGCGTCGGCCGATCCCTTCTGCCCATGCCAGCGCAGCATGTCCCAGATGTATTCGTGGCTGCTGCGAGCCATGGCCGCGGGACTGGCCGGCAGAACGTCCGACAGGAACTCCCCGAAGGTGCCCTCCCAGCGCTGCGCACGATGCGAACGGCTGAAGGAGCTCAAGGACTCGATGAACGCCGAATGGTCGATGAACGTGCCGCGGCGTGTCCCAGGATCAGTGGCAAGTGATCGCATGGCCCTTACCTCCCGTTTCACAACGGCAGAGACGACCGTGGGTGGTACCCATGCGCCCCGAGACCGCATCCAACGCCTCGTGCGGCGCCACGGCTGCCAGACTCCCGATCCCGCTGCCCTGCTTCAATTGAGACGGCCGCCACGGTAATTCGTTCCGGTACCGCGCGCCGCGGCGTTCCGCCCGCTCGCCGGGGCGAGCCACGCGACGATGGCGCATCGCGTGTACAGGTGACGGAGCCGCCGCGGACCGTCTTTCCGTGACCATCATCAGTCCCGCCGCCCGGGAAGTCGAGATTACCCCTCGCGGCAACTTTGCGATAAGCTGCTTGGGATTCACGCCAGCCGCAGCGGCTCACCCGAAGTGAGCGCCGGATCCGATTCCGGAGCGTGGGGCCTGTCCACCCGGTCGAAATGTGAACGGCGACACTGCGCGCCGCGGCCACAGCCTGTTACATGAAAAACAAGTGCCGCGCCCCTGGCCTGCGCCGGAAGGCAGCGGCGCCGGGCCGGCACGGGCGGCGCGCGAGCGCGCTCGAGAAGAACATGGGGACCGGTTGTGGCCAATCCAGCATCGATAGCCTGTGAAGATCCCGACGGTGCGCCCGGATCGGCTGCCACACCGGCCGCGCGGCAGCCGGCCGATCTGGCGGCACTCACCGTCCGGGACGATTTCCTGCTCGAGCTCGGCGAGGTGCTCGGCGGGCGGGCCAGCGTTCACCCGGCCGACTCGATCGCGACCGCGATCGAGCAGCTGGGCACTGCGCGGCGCAAGCGGCTGCTCGCGATCGATGCGCGGGACACCGGCGACGTACAGGCCAATGTCGCGCGTGCCGCAGAGCAGCTCCCGGGGGCCACCATCGTGGTCTTCGCCGAAGCGCAGGCGGAAAACGACATCGCCGCCACGCTCAAGGGCACGAAAGTATTCGCAGTCCTCACCGTACCGGTGGACTCCGCCAAAACCGCCGCCGTGCTGGACGCGGCGCTCGAGCAGGCCGATCGGGACGGCCCCACAGACGCCGCGGACACCCCCGCCGCAGTCACCGAACGGCCGCTGCCCGCGCGGCCCGCGGCGCATTCCCGAAGCCCGCAACGCCTCGAGCCTTCCTCCCCGCCCGCCGATTCGGCCACACGCCGCCGGGCGCCCCGCACGGTCATCGCTGCCGTCCTGATCGGCGCCGTCGCCGGCGCGGCCTGGTACCTGGTGCACGGCCGGGTGGGCGCACCGGCCGGTTCCCCCGCCCGCAGGGCCGCGGCACGCGTTGCCCCGAGCTCGCAACCCGGGGTAGACACCTCGATCGTGCAGGGGCGCGTCGACGATCTGTTGGATCGGGCGCGCCGCGCCATGTTCGAGAGACATTTCACCGCGCCGAAGGGCGCCAACGCACTGGTGTATTACCGCTCGGTGCTGGCCGTCGATCCCAGCAACGGCGAAGCGCTGGACGGACTGCGGCGAGTCGGCAACGTGTTGATCTCGCGGTTCCACGACGCGATGCACCGCGGGCAATTGCCACTGGCGGCGCTGGCACTCGCCACGTTGCAGGTGGCCCGGCCCGCCGACCCGCAGCGCGCGGCGCTGCAGCGCCAGCTGATCGAGGCCGAGATCTCCCAGGCGCTCGCCGGCGGGCATCCGGGACAGGCCGCAGCGCTGCTCGCCGAGGCCTCCCAGGCGGGGGTCGCGCCGGCGCAGCTGCGCAGCTGGCAGGCGAGCCTGGCACAGCTGCGCCAGAGCCAGCAGACCGACAGCCTCGCGGCCGCGCTCGACAACAACATCCGTGCAGACGATCTCACCGGGCCGTCCGGCGCGCAGGCGCAGCTCGCGCAGCTGCGCGTGCTGGCGCCCGCCTCAGCCGCGACGCGGCGCGCCACACGGGCCTTGACCGATGCTCTGCTCGCCAAGGCCCGCCAGGATGCGCTGGCCGGACATCCCACCGAGGCCCACCACTGGCTGGCCGCGGCCCAGGCCGACGGGGCCTCCCCGAGCGACCTCGCCACCTTTCAGCGGCAGCTCGCAGCCGAGCAGGCCGGCGTCGCCCAAGCCAGGGTCAATGCGCTCCTGGCACTGGCCCGCGCCCGCATCCGAAGCGGCGCGCTCACTCAGCCGGCCGCAGACAGCGCGGCGTCTGAGCTGCAGGCCGCCGAGAGCCTGCATCCGGCCGGCGCCACCCTCACCGCCCTCGGGCGCGCGCGCCACGCACTCGCCTCCGCACTGCTCACGCGCGCAGAAAGCGCCGCGCGCGCCGGCGAGGCCGCCGCGGCCCAGGCGGATCTGGCCCAGGCCCTCCAGTGGGGCGCCACGGCGGCCGAGATCGGCTCGGCCACCGGCCGGGTCCGGATCTCGCTGCGCGCGGCCCGGCAGCCCACGGCCGCCGAGCTCGAGCGGCTCGCCGCGCACCTGGTGCGGCTGCGCTACGTCGCCCCGTCATACCCTGACTATGCCCTCTCGCGGCGAATCTCCGGCCGCGTCACCGTGCAGTACGTCGTCGACCGCAACGGTATCCCCCGCGACCTGCGCGTGACCGCCTCGAGGCCCGCCGACGTGTTCAACCGCTCCGCGCTCGATGCGATCCGCTCATGGCGCTACAAGCCGGTGAGATTCCACGGCCGGCCGGTCGAAGTGCCGGTCCGCACGCTCATCCGGTTCGAGCTGCCGAATTAGGTCAGAAGCAGGCAAGGCTCCCCATGCAACTCCCAGGCGCAGACCGAAGCCGCAGATTCCTCGCCGCCGGCGCCGCCGCGGCGGTCGTGACCGTGATGGCGCTGGTGCTCATCGCCGGATTCAGGCTGGCCACGCAGATCCGCTCCAGCCTCGGGGTGCTGCAGGCGACCAGCGCCCTGCAGACCTATCCGGCGGTCATCGCCCAGCAGCTCGCCGCGCTGCGCGGACAGCTCGATACCCTGGAGTACACCGGCCACGTCCACGCCGAGCTCGGCGCCACGATACACAAATTCAACCAGGCGCTCGCCGTGATCGAGCGTCGCCGCGGCCTCGATCCGGCGGCGATGCGCCGGGTCGGGCGGCTGTGGCGGGCCTACCGTCCGCTGCTCGCGCCGGTGCTCGCCTTCTCCGCGGAGCCTTATGACGACACCGACACCGGCAGCTCGCTGTCGGCGGCCGGCCGGGCCTATGACGCCCAGGTGCGCCGGGCGCAGCTGTTCGCCCAGGAGCACGCCCGAGAGCTGCACGGGAGGCTCGCCGCGCTGGCGGCCGAGTTGCAGGCGCGCACCGCGGCGGCGGCCGCGCGCCTGCGCACGCTGCTGCTCGCCGGCGTGCTGA
>JAKAFQ010000212.1 GCA_021817875.1 Pseudomonadota bacterium | reverse complement strand
CGCGCGACTTGAGCCGGGGCAAGCACCGGGGCACGGAAGCGATTGGGCGTCCGGACGCCGTACAGATTTTCGACGCCTGGATGGCACATGAATCCGGCAGGATCGTCTGCCGAAAACAAGCCACGGCGCGGGTTTTAGAGGATCGCTTCGAGCGTGGCGCGAGTGGTGGCTAGAGGCGGGATCGAACCGCCGACCATTATGAGAGCGTCTTGGATGAAGTACGCAGAATATTGTACACGCACCTTGATGGACTTTCCTATAGAACAGCATGCTTGCGCTATATCAAGCGCAACGTACTGTTCTATATAGAAAATAGTACTTGTCTATCGTCTAACACTCTTTACTCGCCTATACGAGCCCAAGGGGCCTTAGAGTTCATCGTGGTCGTTAGATGTCTAACACTCACCTTTAGAGTGTAAGGACCTCAGGCTACCATTGGGTTGTGCACGCCCCAGCCCACCTAGCCTCCAACACCATCGACCAACTCTTGGCCGATCTCGACGGCCAGTTGCCAGCGAGCATCCATGGGTCTTGGGGTGCGCCCGTCTCCCTTTACCTGCACGGTCTCGATAATCAAAGCAGCGACATCGATCGGGCGCTTTTGCCCTGCCTCACCGGCCGAATTGCTGCATTTGCAAGCTGGAAGCCAGGGGCAGCCCGAAGTCTCAAGATACAGAGACACACCCAAGAAAAGCACCCGATCGCCGTCGTGTTGTTGATGGCGGCGATGGATCCGCCGCCTGCTCCGCTTGCCTTGCTAATCCGGGTGCTTTGTGAGACCGCGCTTCGCCCTACGGCTTCCACAGAGCGAAACCGGATCAATCAACTTTCCAGCGTTTTACGCGGTGCACTGCCGGAAGGCGGAAACAGCGACCTTGCCGTGATCCTGGGAGACATCTCCACCCTTCCTGACCTGGCAGCGGTGGTCGAGGCTTACGCCCATTCCGGCGGGCGCCTTCATCCGACTTTTCTAGGGTTATGGAAGCGGTGGCTACGACACCGGATCCGGGGCTGGATCCTGGACGACCCGGGCTCGCTGCGCCGCGCCCTCTCCCCCAAGATCTTGGTTCCCGACCTCGAAGCCTCTGACCTTCCTCTGGGCATCGGACATCAGGCCGAGCCGGACGACACACTGGATGTGGGTGCTTGTCTGACGGATCCACTCGATCCGGGTGAGCCGGCGCGAACCCCGCGCGTGGATCGGGCAAGGGCTCGGGCGACCGCACTCGTGCGCGCCAGTCAGGGTGATCTGCTGGCTCCCGCCGATCACCGTATACCGCGGGAGCTGATCCAGCGAGTCGCCCACGCAGCGATCAGTCAAGCACAGCAACTCCAGAAGGCGGGCGAGTTCTCGGAGTCAGAAACGTTCGTGGCGCTCGCGCTGGTCATCGCCACGGGCTTGCGCCAGATCGATCTCACGGCACTGCGATGGGGTTCTGTGCCGGGTGCCTACGAGACCGTTTCCACCCACGAGGCCATCCTCTGGCGTCCCGTCCTGCGCCCGCCAAACGCCGTCCGACCGCAACCGGAACTCGCGCCTTGTCTGGAGTCCGTGGCGGACGTGGCGCCCTGGCCCCTGCCGGGCACCTTATATGCGTTGCTCCGAGGCGTCGCCCTTCACGCTCCGGTTGACGGTCAGCCCGTCTTGCCACGGCTGACGCAGGCGGTGGCGCAACCCTACCGGCTTTACGATGTTCTGAAGGATCTGGTGCCCGAAGCAGAACTGGGCGCCGGCGTGTTTCGGCTTGCCCTGGGATCGCACCTTGCCCAGTCGCTCGGCCCCGACGTGGCGCAACTGGCCCTTGCCGACACTTTTTCCATGTCGGCGGCACCGACGTATTACTCGGCCCCCAGCCAGGGTGACCTGATCCGTGCGGTCAGCGCGATACACGAACAGTGGTTCGGATCGCCGCCAGCGCCCGCGGTCCCGAACCCGGAAGCCACCTTCGGGTCGCGGCTGGTCCTGATCGCGGACGCCGCGCGCCAATGGCCTGAAGCGTTGCGGCGATCGCGCCGGTCCCTGGCCCATCGCAAGGAGACCCCTGAAGTCGAGGCGTGGGCCGCACACCGCGATTTCCTGGCGGGGTCACTGTGCGCGGCCACCGCCCACCGACCGGTCGATGCACTGGGAGCGATCGATCTCCATCAGGTCATGCCCGAAGCCGGTCTGATCATCCTGCGCGACAAAATAGTCGATCCGCTGCGAAAAGTCCGCATCGCAGCCACGGGTGCACGCTGGGCCGCCGAGCTGCGCGCGTTTCTGGATCGACTCGTCGAGATCGGGAACCGCGATGGCGAACATGCATCCCTGGCGCGAGCCATTCTCACTGGCACCGCGCCGCTGTTCAGCGTTCCGGGGCCGAAGGGGGCGCTCCCCTTCACCGCGGCACGCTTGCGCCAGAGCATGCCGGCGCAGCTCCAGGACGTCGACAACCACTACCGCCATCGCCTCAATCAGCACCTGCAGCGGCGTGGCATCGACCCGGAACTGCGCTTCGCCCAGATGGGGTGGGTGGTCTCGCCCGCTCACGCCACCGCCGACCTGTCGCCGCTGTCGGCATGCGATCTCGCGCGTGAGCTCGGACCGGTCATCAATGACTATCTCTTGGGGGAGGGATGGTTCGGGACGCGCCAGAGCGCCGCGACCTGGCACTGGGAGGGCGTCCCCCTGGATCCATGGCGCGACTGGGAGACCGTCGCCCGAGCGCACGAGGAAGCACACCGGCTCGATGTGCGCAGCCTGCGCCAGGGTCTACATGAGCGCGGCGAGGAGGCCCTCGCCGAGGTCCTGCCGCGGCTCGAGCGGGCGGTACGCGAATTTCTTCCGGGGCTGCGGCTGGATTTGGCGCAACGCTGCCTGGTCCGCAGCGAGGAGAGGGCCCGGTCAAAGCCCATCCCCATCACCGAGGACCACTGCGCCAACCTCGCCGATCAGGTCCGCCAAGGCGATCCGCGTCCCGCCAATGCCATCCAGGCGGTGCTGACCCGCATCGAACTGTCGCGGCTGTTCAAGCGCAGCCACCGCGATGGCCTGACCACCGGCTTCATCCCCCGCCGTCCGGTCCTGAACCTGACGGCCGAGCCATCGCCCTTCCTGCCAGGACTCGGCATCGCCAAGCGCCAGGTCGAACTGCTGCGCGTTCGGCTGCTCGCGCGCGCCGAGGAGAACCTTGCCGACGACCAGGGCGTCCTCGCGCTGCTGTCCGTTCTCCTGTTTTCACCCTATCGGCGACTCGACTGGGCCGAGACGGCCGTCAACGCGGCCGCCAAGGCGGTACGAGGCGAATCACCCGGTGATGCGCTGCGTCTGCCCGCGGTCATTGATCGCAACAGCGTCCCGATGGTCTTCAACGGTGTTCCCGCGCTGTTGCTGGCGCGTCGGGGACAGGCGGCACGCAAGGCCCACGCCCCCTCAGCGGGTCACGTCACGGCGTGGATCGGGCGCCACCTCGCGTTCGATCTGGCCGGAACGGACGCGATGGATCCCCTGGCCGCCCTCGTGGCCACGGCGCGCGCGGCCGGGCGCATCGAGCTGTCCGGACCCGAGCGCCTGCTGATGCTGGGGGGCGTGACCCTGCATGCGACGTCCGTGCCGCGCTGTCTTGCCGCCGAGGATGATTGGCCGGTACGCACCCAGCAGGATCCGGCACCCGACGATGCCGACACGGCGGTGACGCTGTATGAGCCGATCCAGGAGGATGCGTCGTCCACCCAGCAGCATTCTCCATCAGCGCTGGAGGTGGATGAGCGCTACGCGCGCCTGACCCAACTGCTCAACCCCGACCGCCTCCCGGTGGCGATGGGCAAGAAGAGCGATGGCCATCGGGCGTGGCGCAGGAACCTCAACACGAAACTCGTCGCGCTCCTGCAGGAGGTGGGGCCGGCTTCCAACCTCGGTCTGATCGTGGGCTTTGCACTCCACCGGCTGAAGTACGGCGGCGCGCGCGTCCGTCATCTGGCCCACAAGACCCTGCAGACGAACGTCACGCGTTTCGCGCACCGCCTGCTCGCGATCGCGGGGACGCGTCGCCTGAAGGGCCTGGGCGCCTTTGAGCTGCAGCGCATCTATCTCGCCGTGCTTGAGGACACACCGCCGGGCGTGCGCCCTCAGGCCCTCGAGAGCCTGCGCGCGTTTCAGGACTACCTTGAGACGTATCACCAGGTCAGCGTGATCGCGTGGAGCGAGCTCAGCGCGCTGGCTGGGCCGCGCATCGACAGCCATGACCCGGGGCTGCTCACGGACGCCGAGGTCACGCTCATCTACGAGACCCTCGAGACGGATCGACTCGAGGAATCGCTGCGCCCGGATGCTTCGCCGGATCTCTACCGTTTGACCGAGCTGCGCATCATCCTGTTTGTGGTGCTGGAAGCGAGCGGCATCCGGCCCGGCTCCTCATGCGGACTGGTGCTGGGTGACCTGTTTCTGTTTGGAGAGGGCCGGGATTTTCTCCATGTGCATCGGACCGGCGAGTATGGGAGTGCCAAGACGGCCGCCGCGATCGGCTTCGTGCCGCTGGAGGGTGCGCTCTGGACGCGCGCACGCGCATGGGTCATCGCCTGGCTGCAGAATGAGCAAGGTCGCCTGAGCGCGACCACGCGCTGGAACGCGCCGCTGTTTGCCGATGCGCCCGGGAGCCGCCGGCGCTACAGCAACGATCTGCTGCAGAGCCGCCTGACAGCCCTCGTGCGATGGGCCTCGAATGAGCCCAAGGCGCTTCCCTACTGGCTGCGCAAGCGCCGCGTCATGGCCCGGCATCGCGCCGCCAACGCCGCACCTAGTGGCCAGGCGCGTGATGTGCAGGCGGCGCTTTGTGCCAGCGGACACGCCCAGATCGGCACCCCGCTGACCAGCTACATCAGCGATCCGGCCATTGCCTATGCACACAGCTTGCGCGAAGGCGGCGCCACTCCGCGGGCGGACGTGCTGGCGGTCACGTCACTCAAGCCTGAGCCGCTCGACATGGCGTGGTACCGGGCCGGCCCGCAAGGGCCCGCGCGCATGGCCATCGCCCTCGAGCGGCTCCAGCACTCGCCCTTGCCGCGTCCCGAGCAGATCCTGACCCCGCCGCCACCCCTGCGGCGGAAACGCGGATTGCTGCCGATGCATATCGATGCCTTCGCACGAGCGATGGCCGCGGGCGATGGTGTTGATCAGGCCATCCTGCGAGCCGGACTATCGCCGCAGCAGGGCGAGGCACTGCAACGCGTGGCCATTGAACTCCTCAAGGCACGCGGCGAGGTGCCGTGGGCCGTGCGCGGCTTGCGGCACCCCCGCGCGGTGATGAAACCACCGCGCGCCCTGCAAGGCAGCAAAGGCCTCCATGCAGCACTGGCGCAGTCGCCGTCCGCGGACCTGGGCTGGCTCGCCGATCTCTGGGCGGCGACCGGCTATGCACACCGGCTGGTGCCGGAGATGGAGGCGATCCTGCTGCCCGAGGGCACCTCGCACCAACGCGTGATGACCTTGCTCACCACGCTCGGGATCGATCCTTCGCTCGTCGACCTATCCGATCGGGAAGGCGGGCTCGCCCTGCAGATCGCTCGACCCAGCGCCGTTAAACCGGCGCGCGGCGACCGGCGCACCCTGATGGCCTCGCTGCACTGGCTGCTGGCCATGGTCTGGCTGCAGCAGCGAATCACCGTGCCTTGAAACGGCTGATCTCGAGACATGGTTGAATGATGGTTGATCGATGGTAGAACATTGGCCCGATTGTTGTGCCCGTGCTAACCTGACAAACCCAAGAGGCGTTCAACCATGCATGCAGTCGCGCTGTTCGACACCGTCCCCGAGGATCGGCTGGGCTTTGGTCGTGGCGCCGCATTCGAGCCCAAGCGCGTCAATGAATGGCTCGATCTGCGCAAAGGCGACGTCTCGCGCCTTGCAGGCGTGGCACCCGCCTCCGTGCGTTTCGACGACCACATGCCTACTGCGGTCCGTGAGCGCCTCGAGGAAATCGCGACGATCTGCAATCTGGTGGCCGAGGCCTTCGATGGCGACAGCATCAAGACAGCCCTGTGGTTCAAAACCAAGAATCCGCTGCTGGGCGATGTGACGCCGCGCGACATGGTGCGGTTGGGGCGTTACGACCGGTTGCGCCGTTTTATCATCAGCGCTCGCAGCGCACGCGAGCCCGCTCGATCGCGCCCCCGCGTGAAAGCGGCCGGTGGGTAAGCGCCCACGGCAAGCACCTCCCCTTCGACAGGCCGCGCATCCTCCCGGCTTGCTTGAGCTCGATCGTTTTTCGGCGGCCTCGCTCGAACAATGGAAGCAGCTGTCCGACGATCTCGACGAGCTCAACAGCGTTCTGTTTTTCGGCCTCGAGCCGCAGAGGCAGAAATACCGGTCCAGCCTGCTCGATGCCTTGCGCGCGCACCCCGCACCGCCGCTGTCCTTCACGCGCTGGCTGCGGATCGTTGATTACCGCTACAGCAACGAGCCCCTCTCAGCGGCGGGCAGCCTGACCGGCGTCGGCGGCCGCTTCAATGTCGGCATGGATGTCGATCAGCGCATCGGTCCACCATGGCCCGCGCTGTATCTCGCGTCGGATGTCGAAACGGCCTATCGGGAGAAGTACCAGCTTCCCCAGGGCGCCGCGGTTGACGGCTTGAGCCCCGAGGATCTCGCCCTCGGTTCGCGATCCAGCACGTCGCATCTGTGCCTCAGCGGCCACATCGATCGTGTCTTCGATCTTGGCGCGCCGCGCGCGTTGACCGCTGTATGCAAGGTCCTTGGTCAGATGCGGTTGCCGGGCGACGTCGTGCGCCTCCTGAAACGATTGAAGCGACCGGCGCGTTCCATCTTCATGATCAAGACGCCTGCGCAGCTGCAAGCCGCGGTCCTCCAACACAACTGGCGAATCGGCCCGGTGCAGTTCGGCTTGCCCTCGCCCAGCCAGGTCCTCGCAGAGTTGCTGCGCGCGGCAGGCTTCGAGGCTATTCGCTTCCCGTCCACAAGATCCCAAGGGATCTGTCTCGCGGTCTTTCCAGACAACATCGGAAGCGCCACCACGTTCGTGGAGCTTGCGGATCCCGCACCAAATCGTGTGCGTCCAACGCGCCTCAGTCTCGACACCGCGGCGGACTTGTGCGGATGGGAACTGCTGTCGCCGCGTGAGCGCCCCTGACGCCACCCACGCCAACGGCGC
>JAKAFQ010000211.1 GCA_021817875.1 Pseudomonadota bacterium | reverse complement strand
TCTTGTTCCACCCATCGTCGATCTCCGCGATGTCTAAGCTGTGACTTGACCCTGCGGCAGCCGGGTCATTTGGCCGGGGATCCGGTCCGTCTCGCCCACGTCACGGACCGTCTAGGACCGTGCAGGGTTGCCGTCCCCATCGACGACCCAGGCTTCGAAGCGCAGGCCCGCCGCCGGATCGTATGGTCTTGCGAAAGCTTCAGGGTTTGCCGCCCGCCACTCGTCCCAGTCCTCGCCGGTCACCTTGGCGACCTCGACGAGATAGCCGCTGGTCGCCTGGCCCACGGCATTCTTCGAGGTCGTGCCGGTGGGGGCGATGGTGTTGATGGCGCCGCCGCGATCCACCTTGCCGAGAATGATCGGATCGATGCGTGCGCCATGGTCGATGTAGGCGACTCCGGGGCGCAGCCGCTCGGTGACGTAGGCGCCGCCGAGCACGATGCCGCGCTCGTTGAAGATCTTGATGATGTCGCCGTGCCGGATGCCGCGCTTGGCCGCCTCGGAGGTGTGGATCCAGATCGGCTCGTACTTGTAGCCGTCGGGACCGGTGATCTTGCAGGTCGGCGCCTCGCGGGTCCAGGTGATGTCGTCGCACTGCGCATGCACCCGCCAGTGGCCGTGGTTCGACATCAGCAGCAGCGGATAGCTCTTGGCGCGCGGACTCGAAAGCCGCTCGTCGTGCATCTCGCTCTTCTCGATCCACTGCGGGCTCGGCGGCCGCTCCTTGTCGTCCGGGAAGTGCTTGGCGAGACGCTCGGAATAGAACTCCAGCTTCTTCGAGGGCGTGCCGAGCGGGTGACCTTCCGGATCGTCGGCGAACTTGCGCCAGCCCGGCGAATCCTGCTCCCAGTCCTCGGCCACCTGGTAGAGATAGTAGCCCTTGTCGCGGAACTCCTCCCAGGAAATCATCCGCTCGAGCCCCATGTAGCCGAAGATCTTCTTCTGCAGGTCCTCGGTGGTCAGGCCCTCGGAGACCTGCTTGTCATAGCCGAGCTTCTTGGCGATCTCGTAGACGATCTCGTAATCGCTCTTCGACTCGCCGATCGGCTCGATCGCCTTGTCGCACAGCATCACGTCGGCGAACTGCCCGCCCTGGCGCACGTTGGTGACGATGTCGTCGACCTCCATGTAGGTATTGGCGGGCAGGATGATGTCCGAGAACAGGCAGTCGTTCTCCAGCCAGGGGTGCTGCGCGATGATGCACTCCACCTGCTCGCTGCGCAGCGCCTCTTCCGTATCGTTGCCGCCGTTCCAGCAGGTGGTGCGGCAGGGGCAGTCGGTCCACATCATGCGGATGCGCGCGCCCGCCTCGCCGGCGATCGGGAACTGGTACTCCATGAACTGCGAAGCGACCGCGCCCTCGATCGCGCCGGTGCCCATGAATTTCAGGGGCTCCTCGGTCTTCAGATGGGTGTGTACCAGGGTCTTCGGCAGCGCCGATTCCTGCCAGTTGGCGATGGAAGACAGCGGCGGAATGGCGAGGCGCTCGGCGATCTCCGGATTCCAGAACGAGGTGCCGGCCAGACCCTCCATGCGCGGCATGCCCCAGTAGGTGAGCTGATGCTGGTGCACACCCGGCTTGCCCAGCCCCTGCATGCCGAGCAGGCACACTTCCAGGCGCGCCGGCTCGTGCGAGTACGGACCACGGATATAGCCGCCGCCGAAATAATGGGCGATGGACGTGCGCTTGCGGGCGAATTCGCGCGCCAGCGCCTTGATGGTCCACTCCGGCACGCCGCACTTCGGCGAGGCCCAGGCCGCCGTCTTCGGCACACCGTCCGTCTCGCCCATCACGTACGCGGAGAACTTGTCGAAGCCCACCACGTGGGTAGCAACGTAGTCCTTGTCGTACGTGCCCTCCTTGATCCAGGTGTAGGCGATCGCGAGCTGCATCGCCGCATCGGTGTTCGGCAGCACCGGGATCCACTTGTTGGCATGGACGGCGGCACCGTAGTTCAGGTCCGGGCAGATGTAGACCTGCTTGATGCCGATGTCGCGCCAGAAGAACATCAGCTTGCTGGCGAACTGTCCGGTGAAACCCCAGGGCGTCGTCCCCGGGTCGCAGCCCCAGAACAGGCACATCTGGGTATGGTCGGTGGAGTCCTTGACGATGTTGGCCGCCGGCCAGTAATTGCCCTGCACGCCCTGTCCCCAGACATGCTTGGCGCCCCAGTACCAGCCCTCCCAGCTGTCCGGGTTGCGCACCTGCAGCGTGAAACCGCCCATGTGATCGAGCAGCAGCCCGGGCTGGCCGTGCGGGGTGTTGATGGTCTTGCACTCGCCGTGGCCATCGCCCTGCATCAGGATGGCGTTGACGCCATACTTGGCATGGATGCGCCTGATCTCGTCGGCGATGACCGTGGTCACCTCGTCCCACGAGGCGCGGCGGAACTTGCTCTTGCCGCGGTTCTGCGGGTTGCGCTCGCCGTGCGGATCCCAGTCGACGCGGATCAGCGGGTACTTGATGCGGTTCGGTGAATAAACCCGCTTCTTGTACGCCAGGGAATACGGCGACGGCATCGACTTCCATTGAGGCTCGAGCACCTTGCCGTCCTTTTCGATCTTCCAGGTGCGGATCTTGCTGCGGTCATACTTGTCGTCGAAGCGGAACGGCCGCACGCGCAGCACCTTGCCGTTCTTCACATCGATCATGCCTTCGGCGCCGCCGCCATAGAACCCGCCCAATCCCAGCGAACGGTAGACCGTCTTGTCGCCTTTTGTTTCGCCCATCGTCGATCTCCGTGATGTCTGCTCTGTAACTCTAAACTGCGGCGCGGATGGATCCGCTGAAGCTGCAACCCATCTCGCGCGAAATATCAGCCGCCGCGCGTGTCAATTCGTAGCCGAGTTTCTCCAGGCGCTTGCTCAGCACGATCTCCGGCGTCTCGGAAATGCTCAGCGCCCCGACCAGTCGGTGATTGCGGCCGTAGATGGGCGCGCCGAGCGCGGCCAGGCCGGGGATCATTTCCTCGCGAGCGATCGAGTAGCCGCGCTCGCGCGTCTGCTCGATGTCCCTGCGAAGCGCGGCACGGTCCGTGATCGTGTTTCTGGTGATCGCCACGAGCTCGACGCTGCGCAGGTAATCGTCGAGCTCCGCCGGCGCCAGGTTGGCCAGCATCGCCTTGCCCAGACCCGAACCATAGGCCGGAGTACGCGGACCGATCTGATGCGAGAGGTAATCCTCCGAGCGCGGTACCGCGAGGTGGGTGATCAGCACCGAGCCGTTGTCGAGGATGCCGATGCGCGCGGTGAGTCCGGTGCGCGCCGCGAGGTTCTGCGCCTGGCGCGCGCCCTTGACGTTGATTTCCAGATTACCCACGTAGATCATGCCGAGCTCGAACAGCCGGGGCCCGATGCCGTATTTGCGGCTGTCCGGATCCTGCTGCAGGAAGCCCTGCTGCTCGAGCGTCGTCACCAGGCCCCAGGTCGTCGCCTTGTTCAGACCGAGGGCGGCGGCGATCTCGGTCACGCCGAGGCGCTGCGGCGACGTGCAGAACAGCGAAATGATGGCGGTGGCGCGCTGTACCGACTGGATGTTCATGGCCGTGCGCGCCGTTTCGTGTGCGAGACGGGCGCCGCGCGGCGCATGGGTCCGCCAGGGCGCGCCGGCCGGGCCGCAGCCGCTCTCATCGTGACGCCGCCCATGCCGCGACCTCCGCCAGCGCCGCAATCGCCGTGTCGATTTCCTCTTCGGTGTTGAACGCGCCGATGGAGAAACGCACGGTGCCGCGTCGCGCCGCCGTGCCGATCCGCTTGTGCACCAGCGGCGCGCACTGCAGGCCGGTGCGCGTCGCGATGTCGTGCTTCACGTCGAGCCTGAGGCCCGCGTCACCCGCATCGAGGTCACCCACGTTGAGCGAGATGGTCGACAGGTGATTGTCCAGGCTGTCGCAGCAATAGAGGCGGATGCCCGGGATCTCGCGCGCCCCCGCGACGAGTCGCCGCGTCAGCCGCATCTCGCGCGCATGGATGTCGGCGACCCCCTCGGCCTGCAGCCACTCCTGCCCGGCCCAGAGCGCGGCCACCCCCAGCATGTTGATGGTGCCGTATTCGAGCCGCCAGGGATATTCGGCGAGCTGGTAGGGATATTCCGAGTTGACGCCGGTTCCGCCGGCGCGCACCTGCCGGATCTGCAGATGCCTGCGCACACACAGCCCGCCGATGCCGGTGGCGCCCATCAGCGCCTTGTGTCCTGTGAAGGCGAGCACATCGACGTTCATCGCCTTCATGTCGATCGGCACCACACCGGCGGTCTGTGACACATCGAGCGCGAAGGGGACGCCGCGCTCGCGGCAGACGCGGCCGATCTGCGCCACCGGCTGCACGGTGCCGATCACATTCGAGCCGTGATTGACGATGACGAGTCGCGTGTTCGGCCGGATGGCGCGCGCGATGTCGTCCGGGTCGACGAAACCGGCGCCGTCGAAGGGCACGAACGTGGCCTGCACGCCGCCGTCACGCGCCAGGTGGTTGATCGGACGGATCACCGAGTTGTGCTCGAGCTCGGTGGTGACCACGTGATCACCGGCGGACAGCAGCCCCGGGATGATGAGGTTCAGCGCGTCGGTGGCGTTGTAGCCGAAGCACAGCCGCTCGGGTGCGTCCTCATCGCCACCGAAAAACCGCGTCAGGCGCAGACGCAGATCATCGAGCAACCTGCCGGCCTCGATGCCCAGCTCGTGGCCGCTGCGTCCCGGACTGACGCCGGTGGTGCGGTAGAAATCGGTCATGAACCGGTAGACGCTCTCCGGCTTCGGCCAGGAGGTTGACGCGTTGTCGAAATAGACCAGCTTCTGTTGCGCGTCCATCTGGCTCAGCGCCCCTCGTCCGCCAGGCTTTCGGGCAGGAACGGCAGGAGTTTCAGGGCGAACAGGGTGATCAGCAGCGCCAGCGCGACGCCGCCCACGCCCAGGGCGCACTCCGGCAGGCTCGGCACGTAGGCATTGACCACCCCGTCATAGAACGAGCTCGACACGCGCATCCCGGGGAAGATCGACAGCGGCCAGGCCTGCCCGCCGATGATGATGTCGTACATCAGCGCCAGGCCCCCCACCACGATCGATGCCGCTCCCCAGCCGAGCGCCGCCACCGAGCGGCGCGTCTGCGGCAGCCAGAACAGCAGCATCGGCAGCAGCCCGCCGAGAAACACCGCCCCGAACCAGAACAGCACCGGGTAGATCCCGCCGCTCCACAGCGCAAAGGCCTCCTCCCCGGCAAATCCCGCCGCGTACAGCCTGGTCAGGTGAAACACCAGCAGAAAGTACAGCACCCCCGCGGCAAACACCCCCAGCAGGTTCTTCAGCCGCATCAGCGTCTGCGCCCCGAGCGGCCGCCCCGTGCCCCGGTACACCCCCAGCAGCACCAGAATCAGAATCGCCAGCCCGAAGGAAAACGACATCAGCACGAACAGCGGCGCCATGATCGCCTCGTCGTACGGCTGGCGCGCCACCAGAAAGCCGAAAATCGAGCCCGTCCCCGTGGTCAGTATCAGCCGCCACAGAAACGCCCCCGTGCCCACCGTGCGGCTGTGCCTCTCCAGCCGCCGCTCCATCATCACCCACAGATACACCCCCGTCAGCACGATGAAACCGCTGTACAGAAAGATGTTCCAGGCGAAAATCGAGCGAAAATTGTAATGCGTCATCGCAATCCCGAGCCGGTCCGCCCGCCCCAGGTCGAGCACCAGAATCACCAGCCCACCGACCAGCAGCGCTATCGCCAGCAGCCCAGAGAGCCGCGCCAGCGGCTTGTACTGCACCTTGCCGAACACCGAGGCAATCGAGGCCGTATTGAGCGCCCCGGAGGCCGCCACGATCAGAAACACCGCAAACACGTGCGGCATCCCCCACACCACCTGGTTGGTCATCCCGGTGATGATGTGCCCGATGTGCTCCATGAAATACGCCGCCGTCAGCCCCGCGCCCAGCAGCACCGCCAACAGCCCCGCCAGCGCCCAGAACCCGCCGCTGCGCCCCTCGATCGCCCGGTAGTGCATCGTGCTCATCGCCTAAAGCCCCTGGTAGCGCACGCCCGTATCGAGCCCCAGGTCAGCGCGCAGCTGCACCGACGGATACCCCGCCAGCGCCGCGCGGATCGGGCTGCCCGGGTCCTTCAGATCCCCGAACAGCATCGCCCCGCCGCCCTCGCGCGCACACGCCTCGACGCACGCCGGCACCTCGCCCGCGTCCACCCGGTCCACGCACAGCGTGCAGCCCTCCACCGTGCCCTTGCCGCGCGGCGCCCAGGGCTTCTGGTCCCGAACCGCCTCGGCCACAAACGAGCGCGCCTTGTACGGACAGGCCATCATGCAATACCGGCAGCCAATGCAGATGTGCCGGTCCACCAGCACGATCCCGTCGGCACGCTTGAACGACGCCCCGGTCGGACACACCTCGATGCACGGCGCGTGCGCACAGTGCTGGCACATCACCGGCACCGAGCGCGACAGCCCGCTGTCCGGATCACTCACCTCGACCTTGCGAATCCACTGCGGATCGGTCGGCCGGCCACGATCCGTCCAGCCGTTGTACCGCGAGCACGCCGTCACGCACGCCGTGCAGCCGCTGCTGCACTTGTTCGTGTCGATCAACAGCCCCCAGCGGTGCTTCGCGCTCGCACCCCCACCTCCCCTGCTGCCCTCGGCATACGCCAGCAGGCTCACTCCAGGGGCCAGCACCAGCGTGCTCAGCGCCGCCGCCCCCAGAAACCGCCGCCGACCCGCATCGACCTCCTGGTCGACGCGCACAGGCTCCCGATGCTCGCTGCTCATGGCGCCCCCCGCAGTAACGATCGCCAGCGCATCGGCCGCGCCGGGGCGACCGATGCGACGCCGGCCGGCCGGCCAGGCGCGGCGGCCAGCTCCGACGCCAGAGGCGCCGCAAACACCGATTCCTCGTCCGCCTGCGTGGCCGGCGCGTATGCCGCATCCGGCCGGTTGGTGTGGCAGGAGAAGCAGTCGATGCGCACCCCGACATACTCGTGGCAGGCATTGCAGAAGAACTTCGGGCTGTTCACCCCGGGATATTTGCCGTCGGCGAGCTTCGAGACATGACAGTTCATGCAGCCCGGCAGCGACTCGCGCCGGTGGCGGATGCCCTCATGGACCGCCTCGTAGCGCAGCTGCATCAGCAGCTTCATGTGGTTCTTGAGCATCCACGCCACCG
>JAKAFQ010000210.1 GCA_021817875.1 Pseudomonadota bacterium | reverse complement strand
GCGGTCACGGTGCCGTTGCCCCACGGGCTGTAGCCGCTGAAGGCGACGCCATCCAAACTGCTGCTGATCCGGAGCTGCGGTTGCGCCACCCCGCCCGGAATCGGCAGCGTGCCGGCAAACGCGGCCCAGGCGCGCACGGTTTTGACCGAACCCAGATCGAGTACGGTTCGTGAGGTGAATGAGCAGGTCGGGAAGGGATTGGCCACCAGCGCATCGAAGGTGTCCCAGCCGTCGTCGACCGTCGGGCTTTGCCCCTGCGGGATGAGCTTGCCCGTCCAGTGCGCGACCATGTGGGTCGAGGTTCCCGGCCACTGCGGCCCACAGTCGAGTGTGGTCTGCACGGTGAGCGTATCCGTGACGGTGAAATCAAGCCGGGCTGGTGCCGAATAATTTCCCCCCGAATCTTCAGCCGCCAGCAGGAAGGTCCAGGCGCCCGGCGGCACCTGCGATGACGTGTAGGCGGTCTGCGTGATGCCGGTGGCGATCAGGACCCCGTCGTTCCAGTTGGCGGCGTTGCCCTGCGGCACATAGCGCAGTTCGTAGCGCGCGCTGTTGATCATGGATCCGATCCAGCTGAAATCGACCGTTGCCCCGCTTTGGGATACGGTGAGCCCAGATGGCGCGGGCGGAACGGAGAGTTGCCCGCCCACGGTGAAGGCCACCGCCGGCACCTGGGCGATGTCCTGCACCGCCACCGCCCCGGCGTTGAACGCGACGAACTTGAAGTAGAGCGTCTTGCCCTGCAAGGCCGGGTTGTAGGGATAGCGAAACAGCGTCTGATCGCACAGCACGAACCGCGCGCCAGGAGGGATTGGATTCTGATCTGCGCTGTAATAAAGGCCGCGCAGCAGGGTGTCGAGTGTGTAGCGCGAGATGGCGGTCAGCGTGGCGTCACGCCAGGCGAGGAACTCGTTGCCGACCAGCGAGAGCGTGCCGTAGGTCATGAGCGCGGCCTGGTTGACGCCGGTCAACACCCCGCGGCTTGCCGACAGATCGACGCCCAGGGTGTTGGCCGTATCGAGCACCCCAGGCGAGGCGGACGGCGCCGGGGCCAAACCAGTCGTCACCCCTGCGGTCGAATTACCGTAGATCACCCCGATCGGCTGATAGCTCACGTCGTCGAAGCTCAGATAAATCTGCGAGCCGGCGTAGAGTGGGTCGAGGTTGGTCACCGCCATCCAGATCTCGTTGCCGCTCGCTGTGGCGGCCGGCGGCGCCAGGAAGATCGTCGCGGATGACATCTGGGTGGGTGCGGTGCCGAGATTCGGGATGTAGCCGGAGGCCGCCTGCGCGTCGTAGGCGAGCGAGGCATAGAACGCCGGGTCGTATTCCTCGGCGGTGAGGGTGAGCAACCCGCTCGCATCTTCTTCGATCGCGGTGATCAGCACCGGCGTGTGATCGAGCCCCAGCATGGCATCCGTGATCGTCACCACGTCCATGGGTTCGAGCAGGCAGTAGCGCGGCGAGAGCTTGAACCGGAAGGCGTTCAAGATGTAGAGCTCGCGCAGCAGAATGGCCTGCGCCACCTGTTGCGCCACCTGCGGCAGGCAGATCGAGTGCAGCGTGACGGTGGGTTTGGTGCGCACGCCGAAGGTCTCGATGGCCGACTGGTCGGTCACCCGCGCGGGTGCGGCGGTGTACTCGTTGGCGCGATCGAGATATTCCACCGACACGTCGTTGTAGGCGTCGGCGCGGCGCTTGCGGGTGACGATGACGGGATCTTCATGCCCCGTGACAAGAAAATCATCGTCGCCGAGGTCGTAGACCGGACCGGCTGAGGCCAGGCTGCCGTAGGGCACGATCTTGAGCGTCTTCTCGGACCAGAAGGCGCCGGCATTGGCCACCAGCAGCCAGTCGGCGATCCAGTCGTGGGCTGGACGCTGGGTCGCCACCGCCGGACTGATCAGCAGCCCGTTGTTCGCGCACCAGCTGCGCAGCGCCGTGAGGTCGCCCAGGAAGGTCTGCGGCGACCAGGCGTTGGGGAAGACGGACAGCACGCCGTAGTGGGGGTTGCCCAGGAAATCACTGATCACGTCGGCCGGGTTGGCGTCCTGCGTGCCGGGGCTGATCCGGGCGCCCCCGACCTCGAAGAGGTGATTGCCGAGCGAGCCTTGGCTCCCCAGGTCATAGTTGGCGAACGCCGCATAGGCGCTGCCGGCGTACCCGATCGCCTCGGCCGGATGGGCCGAGGTGAGGTATCCCCAGGGTGTCTGCGGATAGGTGCCGGGAAAGATCGTGAAGCCGACCGCCGCCGGGTTGGCGTAGGACACGTGATTGCGCCAGATGCGCGACACCCCCGCGACCGGGCCTTCGGCCAGCATGAAACAGACCGTGGCCGAATAGGTGTAGGTGGTGGTCGTGACCGAGCCGCCACCGCCGCCGCCCTTGCCGCCGCCGGTACTTTGCGAACTCGTATGCGGGTGGACCCGCCAGTCGGTGTAGTACATGAGCGTGGGCGACACGCGCGCGGTGCCGTAGACGATGGGCACCGGCTGGCTGTAACCGGTCTTCTGGATCTGCAGGCCGGCGAGCACCGGCGTCTGCCACCCCGAGGGTTGCGGCTTGTTGCCGCCGAAGAGCCCGCTCATCGCGCCCTCCACGGATCGAAGAAGCGCACCGGGCGGCCTGCCAGCGCCCCCATCGCGGCGTTGCCGATGACGACCATCTTTTCCGGGGCGTAGGCGTGGATGATCGCGGGCCAATCGGTGATGATCGCCGCGTGGCTGTAGATCCGGCCGAACTTCCACAGCGCAATGTTGCCGGGTGCCGGATCCGCCACTTCCGCCGCGTACTGCCGGATGCCCTCGAGGTAGGTCTCCTCATTGCGGTGGAGCATGATGTCGCGGGAATAGCGCGGGATCTCGATCGCATTCACCACCCCCATGCGCGCGAACACGCCCGCGCGCCCGTAGACTTCCAGCAGCATCATCAGGCAGTCCACCCCGGCGCCCTTGACGCGGGCGGCATGGTGATAGGGCGTGCCGAGCCAGTCCTGCACCTCGGTGAGGACGTCTTCTCGCGTGCCGTTCATGTCAGGTGCTCGCCGTCGGCGAGGGCACGAAGGGCCAGCCGCGGAAGTTCTCGAGGTTGTTGAACCGGGCCTGGCAGGTCGCCATGGTCTTGTCGCAGCCGGGGAAGGCGGTGAAGTTGTCGCCGACGGCAGGTGCGGCGTTCAGGGGCGTCATCAGGGCGAAGGTGTTGACGCCATTCGCCAGCGTGTGCTGCTTGATGGTCGCGGTGGCCCCGGCATTGGCGCCCGAGGTGAAGAGCATCGTGCCCTGGGTGAAGTAGCCGGAGGGTAGGTTGAGCCCGGTGCTCTCGATGGTGAGTGCCGATCCGCTGCTCACCCAGTCGTATTCCGCGTAATCGGCTTGGATGAGCGCGCATCCGGTATCGAACAGCGCATGGATGCAGCCCGGCGAGAGCAGATTCCTCGGCATGTCGAGATTGAGCAACTCCAGTTGCGAACTCACCGTGAGCACGACGCTCGAGCGCGAGGGCTTGACCTCCGAGACGTTGCCGAAGAAGAGGCTCACCACCCCGGCCGAGGTGTCGCCGTAGCTCGGCATGAAACAGCGGTCGATGCTCACCGTCGCCCCATCGAAGCCGCCGTTGACGGCGAACTGCGGAAACGGCACGCCCAGCACGAGATCGGACGCGGATCCGAAGATCGACACCTCCACCGTATCGACCGACAGATCCAGCGAGCACTTGATGCCGGTTCTGGAGACCGTCGGATGCGTGCACCGGTAGGTGTTGCCGTTGTAGACGAGGTTCTGGTCGGCGTCGGTGTAGTAGAGCCGGGTCGGGGCCGGCGGACCGTAGCCGTATCCATAGCCACCCTGTGATGCGCCCGGATCCGCCTCGATCAGCGTGAGGGTGTAGAGGTCGGCGTAGAGCAGCTGGTTCGATGCGAGCAGCGACCGGGTAAGCGCGGAGGCTTGTTTCATGTCACACCTTGTTCAAGGGGCTGCCGACGAACGCGATCTGCTTGAGTTCGTAGAGCTGGTACATGAACTGGTTGAAGTCCGCGTGATCATTCACGAAGCGCACGCGGTAGAAGAACGAGCCCGTCCAGGCGAGCACCGCGCCTGCGGCCGGAGGTGCTGCGAACGACACCTGCCCATTGACGATGGAGAAGGCGGCCGGGGCCTGGAGTGTTCCGCCCACGAAGATCTGCGGCGTGCCGTCGAGGTTCTGCACCGGCTCGATGAAGCCGCCATAGGCGCGCGTGAGCGGGAACGTGGTGGTCACCCCGTCGCCGGTGGCGAACGGCTGGTTCACCACCGCGTTGTCGGACGGGTCCGAATAGCAGAAGGCCGAGAAGCTGCCCATCTGTTTCAGGAAGAATCCCATCAGGGTCTCGATTTCGGCGTAGGCCCCGTCGCGCAGGAATTCGTAGGAGAGCGTGAAGGTCCAGAGCGGGTACTGCATGCGGGCTGCGCGCACCTCAAACCCGGACACCGCCCGGTGGGTCGCGGTGTTGAACTGCGGCGATTTCTGCACGCCCCACTGGATGCCGGGCAGCGTCGGAAAGACGTTGCCGCACCCCGGGGGCGGCGGTGGAGAGACGATGGCGAAGCTCATGAATGGTGCGATGAAACGTTGTGGATTTCGTCGATCACCGTCTGGACGGCGGATTCCATGCGTAGGCCGGCGTATTTCGCGGCGAGTGCCCCGGCGGCAGCCCGGAAGGCGACATCGTGCAACAGGCGACGGATCGCATCGGCGACCGTTACCGCCGTCCCGCTACCCAGGGCCATCCCGGCGCCCGCTTCCTCCACCCTGCGGGCAAACATCGCCTGCTCGGCGCTCGACGGCAGCACAAGCGCCGGAACACCGGAGAGCAACGCGGTGGTGACGGTGCCGGATCCGGAGGCGATCACGAGATCGGCTGATTCCAGCAGGCCATCGAAGCAAACCGGCTGCCGAATCACCCGGAGATCGGCATGAGCATGCCGGAGCGGCCTGTCCATGTCCGGCAGCACGGCAATGACCTCGGCACCGACCGTCCCCAGCGCCTGCAGTACCTCGTCGATGACCGGCGGCACCCCGCGCAGATAGACCAGCGCGCGGGGCTTCGTCGTTCTCCAGCTTGCCGTCACGCTACCCGGCAGGTCTTGCACCGGGCCGGCGTAGGTCGCATCCGGCCGCGCCCCGCAGTGGTCCAGTTCGGCCACGGTGGTGAGCACATTGCGCCGGCCCTGGAAGACCTGTGCCAGCCGTTGCAGCGGTGGAATTCCCTGGTCGCGCAGCACCCGGTTCACGTTGAACAGAACCAGGTCCTCGGAGAACCGGCGCGCGGCTTCATCCTGCGCTGCACTCCCCGAGAACGAGGGCAGCAATGCCCCATCCGGCGGAATCTCGAAGCCGCTACCCACGGCCACGGACGGGATGCAGGCCACGTGCGCGGCGAGGAGCGCTGCGGGCGCATAGTCGCCCACCAGGACGTCGGTCGCGTGCTCGGCAAAAAGGCGCATCCAGCCGGTCAGCCGTTGCTCCAGAACCGTCGCATCGCCGAACCCGTCGGCAAAGAGGATGGCCCCGAAGCCGGCAAGCCCGCGCGGCATCCGGGATGGCTTCGCGCCACCGGGAGCGGCGATACACCGGATGCCGACCGAGGCGCAAAGCGTTGGCGCGATCGTCGCATCGCGCACCGCGTACCGGACGTCGTGGCCTTCGGCCTGCAATCTTCGCAGCACGGGCAGGTCGCGCGAGACGTGCCCCCAGTTGCCGCCCAGCTCCCACGCAGCCAAGACGTTCATGGATAGCGCGTGACCGGCACGAAATTGCGCCCCATGCGGCGCAGCAGCGTCTGCAGGTCGCCCACCCGCACCACATCGGAGTCGCTGCGGGCATGGATGTGCACGGCGCCGCCGCCTGCGCCCCCGTTGATCAGCCGGTCGAGGCCGGCGGCCTTGTCGGCGGGCAGGATGGTCTCGTTCCTGTGCACGAAGTTGAGCCGATCGGTCGGAATCTGCCAGGCGCCGCCGGCCGAGGAGGCCACGCTGCCGGCCACCCCCGCGACGGTGGCCATGGCCGCAGGGGCGGAGGCCGCAGCGAGCGCCGGACCCACATAGGGAATGCCGGAGAGCGCCGCCCAGACGCCGGAGAACACCTTGGCGGCGTCGTTCATGATGGCCTTCACCACCGCCATGGCCGAAGACGCGAGTCCCGAGGCGCTCGCCGACTGTTCGGCCGCCGTGCGCGTGGCCGTCCCCGTCAGGGTGGCGGCGGTCTTGGCCATCTCGTTGGCCGCCCACTGCGTCACCATCCGCACACCGGCGCCGACGAACTCGGCCACCACCGAATCGAGCAGATGCGTCACCCCCTTCTGCCAGGTGGTGGTGCCCATGATCATGCCCTTGATGGTGGTGTCGAACGCCTGGGTGATGGGGGCGAAGGCCTTCTGCCAGGCCTGCACTGAATTGGTGGCCGCCTGGGTGTGCAGTTTCTCCATGTCGAGCGCATGCTTTTGCTCGATCTGCGCGAGTTGGTCGAGCTGGCGCTGCAAGGCGACCGGGTCGTGATTGGGGTCGCCCTGCAGCAGCGCGATGCGCTTTTGTTGCGCATCGACCTCAATGCGGTATTTCTCGTCCTCGAAGTTCTGCTGCATCTGCAGCAGCTGATCGTGGGTGATCCGGCCGGATTTGAGCTTCGTCTGTGCCTTCTCTTCATCGAGCGCCACGTCACCCAGCGCCTGATCCCGGTGCGCCTGGATGGCTTCCTCCGCAAGCTTCCGGCGCTCGGCGGCTTCCTGCTTCATCTGATCCAGGGTGAGCGAGGAGACGCGGCGCTCGATGGCCAAACGATCGTTGGCGGAGAGCTTCTGCGTCTCCAGGATGTCCTGCCAGTACCGGATCTCCCGGGCTTTCGAGTATTCCCGCAGATCATTCGTCTGCTGGTAGTAGACCTTCGCCTCGGCAAGACGCTCCTCGTACTCGGCCATGTGCGACCTGCCACCGCCAGCGCTGTGGTGGCGCCCGCCGCGACCGCCGCTCGTCCGGAATACCGCGAGCGTCCCTGTGCCGGTCGCTCCCTCCGATTCGGATGGCGACGAGGTTGCAGAGGCGGTGTCGAGCGTGGCCAGAAACCGGTTGGTCTTGGCCTGCAGCGCGTCCACATCCTCTTTCCACGCCTCGAAGATGGATTTCGCGGACATCGGGT
>JAKAFQ010000209.1 GCA_021817875.1 Pseudomonadota bacterium | reverse complement strand
TGAACCCGCCTCTGCCGACGCACCGGATCCGCCGGACGCCCGCTCCCGCGCTCGCGCCACGGCAGAGCCGTCCCACTCGGCCAGCGGCCGGCCGCGCAGGGTTCAGGGCCCAGCGATCGCGGCAGCCCGGCCCGACCGCAGACCCGCCAGCACGGGGATACCCGTCCTGGGTGCCCGAGACCGCCCTCACCGTCCGCGCTGGGCAGCGCCGAACCGGCGCGGACAGCCGGGTGCGCCCGAGCGCCCGGAGAAGGCGCGACGCCCTCGGTGAGCGCCTGGCGGGACAGCACGGCAACACGTACGGTCGCGCCGTGTGCCGACCCCATCCAGCGGAGGCCCGGCGCCGATCTGCTGCGACAGAGTAGCCGCCGTTCGCGATATGATCATTTCATAGTGGAAGTACCGTGCATTCCCCGGAGCCCCATGCCCGAATCCCGCGATCCCACGGCCGTGCCGAACGAAACCCGGCTCGCCGATTACCGTCCGCCGGCCTTCCTCGTGGACACGGTCAGGCTCGACTTCGACCTCGCCACCCATGCGACCACGGTGCGGTCCCGCCTGGCGCTGCGCCGCAACCCGCTGGCCCGGGGCCATGACGCCCTGAGGCTCGACGGCGCCGGTCAGCCGGTTCGAGCGCTCGCGCTCGATGGGGTTGCCGTCGAGGGCCGTCACTGGCGCCTGGACGGCGACTCGCTGGTGATCGACGCCGTACCGGAGGCGTGCATCCTGGAGATCGAGACCCTCATCGACCCCGGCGCCAATACCGAGCTTTCGGGTCTGTACGTCTCGAATGGTGCTTTCTTCACCCAATGCGAAGCCGAAGGCTTCCGCCGTATCACCTATTTTCCTGACCGGCCGGACGTGATGGCCCGCTATACCGTCACCGTCACCGCCGATGCCACCGCCTGCCCGGTGATGCTCTCGAACGGCAATCCCGGCCCGCTAGAGACTCTGCCGGACGGCCGCCACCGCCTCACGTGGACCGACCCGCACCCCAAGCCCTGCTACCTGTTCGCCCTGGTGGCGGGCCGACTTGTTGCGGTGCGCGACAGTTTCACCACCCGATCGGGACGCGAGGTGGCGCTGGCGATCTGGGTACGCTCCGGCGACCAGGACCGCTGTGCGCACGCGATGCGTTCACTGAAGGCGGCGATGGCGTGGGACGAGGAACGCTTCGGCCTGGAATACGACCTCGACGTATTCAACATCGCTGCCGTATCCGATTTCAACATGGGAGCAATGGAGAACAAGGGACTGAACATCTTCAACACCCGATGCGTTCTGGCGGACCCGGAAACCGCCACCGACGCGGACTACCAGGGCATCGAATCCGTCATCGCCCACGAGTACTTCCACAACTGGACCGGCAATCGCGTCACCTGCCGCGACTGGTTCCAGCTGTCGCTGAAAGAAGGGCTCACGGTCTATCGCGACCAGGAGTTCTCCATGGACCAGGGCTCGCGCGCGGTGAAGCGGATCGGCGATGTGCGGCTGCTGCGCGCGGCGCAGTTCCGCGAGGATGCCGGACCGCTCGCCCATCCGGTGCAGCCGGACCACTATCAGGCGATCGATAATTTCTACACCGCGACGGTGTACAACAAGGGCGCGGAAGTCATCCGCATGATGGCCACCCTGATTGGAGAAGCGGCGTTCCGTCGCGGCATGGACCTGTATTTTGCGCGTCACGACAACCAGGCCGTCACGATCGATGACTTCGTCGCGGCGATGGCGGATGCTTCGGGCGTCGACCTGAAACGATTCAAGCTGTGGTACCACCAGGCGGGCACCCCGGAACTGACCGTCTCCGACGAGTACGATGCGGCGACCCGCCGCTATGTTCTGACCGTGACACAGCGCACACCGTCGACTCCAGGCCAGCCGGACAAGCAGCCGCTCGTCGTGCCGCTGGCGCTCGGTCTGTTGGGCGCCGACGGCGCGGAACTGCCCGTGCGGCTCGCCGGCGAGCCGGCGGGTCACCCCGGCACGCGGGTGCTGCTCGCCGAAGCGGCCGACACCCGTTTCGTGTTCGAGGACCTGCCCGCTGCGCCGGTGCCCTCGCTGCTGCGCGGATTCTCCGCGCCGGTGCGGCTCAGTGGGCTGAGCGGACAGCGGCTGCGCTTCCTGGCCACCCACGACAACGACCCGTTCGTGCGCTGGGACGCCGGCCAGGCCTGCGCCACGAAGGCCCTGCTGGCAATGGCGCTGTCGTGGCGCCGGGGCGAGACGCCGGCACCGGACCCGGGCGTCATCGACGCCGCAGCCGCGACGCTCGTCGATGCCGAGGCCGATCCGGCCTTTGCAGCGGAGGCTCTGACGTTACCGAGTGAAGCCTATCTCGCCGACCAGCAGGACGTGGTCGATCCCGACGCGCTCCACGCTGCGCGCGAGGCGCTTCGGTGTGCGATCGGCGAGGCGCTGCGCCGGGAACTGCATGCAGCTTATGAACGCCTCGCGGACCCGGGACCCTATGAGGTCGACGGCGTGGCCATCGGTCGGCGCGCGCTGCGCAATGCCTGCCTCGCGTATCTGGTCGCCGGCGGACAAGCCGAGGGCCGGCGGCTGGCGATGGCGCAGTTCGAGCGGGGGGCCAACATGACCGACGTGCTGTCCGCACTGGCGGCGCTGTCGAATGTGGCCTGCCCGGAACGAGAGCGGGCGTTGGCTGCGTTTCACGCCCGGTGGCGCAGCGATGCATTGGTGCTGGACAAGTGGTTCGCCATCCAGGCCACCTCGGCGCTGCCGGATACACCGGAGGCGGTGCGCAGACTCGCTGCGCACGCGGATTTCGACCTGCGTAATCCGAACCGCGTGCGCGCGCTGGTCTGGAGCTTCGCCAGCGGCAACCCGGTACGGTTCCACAGCGCCTCGGGCGCCGGATACGATTTCCTCGCGGAAATCATTCTCGCACTCGATCCGCTCAACCCGCAGGTGGCCGCGAGGCTCGTCACTCCGCTCGGCCAGTGGCGGCGGATGGATGCGGCCCGTCAGGCGAAGATGCGGGCGGCGCTGCAGCGCATCCTCGATGCGCCGCGTCTGAGCCGCAACACCAGCGAGACCGCCGGGCGCAGTCTGGCGGCGTGAGCACAGGGTTGACGACCGACCGCTCGGCGCGATCGCCAGCCGCTGATCACGGATGAACGACGGGTTCCGGGCGACAGACCGGCGCCGCCAGGAGGTCAAGGGCGCCGAGCGGGCAGCAGGCCGGTGTGCCGAAGCACTCCCACGCAGGTCCCAACGCCATTGGGCGTGATGAGGAGTCGAGCGGTGCGCCAAGCGCTGATTCCGGCTACCGCCAGCGGGCGTCCCGGCGCGCCCCGCCGGTCATGCGGAACGGCATGCTCCCGGTGTGCGATCGGAACGGTGACAGGTCGCGCCTGCGCCGCACCGCGACGAGCCTACTTCCCCGCGTACCAGAAGCCGCGCCGCCACATGTGCGCCCGGAGCTGCTCTTCGAGGCGATCGGTCATCGGCGCCTGGTCACTGACCGCGAGATTCATCTCGGCCTGGCGCGCGGTGCGCATACCCGGGATGACGGTCGAGACCGCAGCCGGCTTCAAAGCGAATTTGAGCGCCGCGGTGGCGAGGTCCGGCTCCTGATCGCCCAGGGTGCCGCGGATCGCCGCCACGCGGCGCACCGTCCTCGCGAGGCGGTCGCCGGCGAAATAGCGGCTGCGTATGTCATCGTCCGCGAAGCGGGTACCGGGTGTCAGCTTCCCCGTCAACGCGCTCTCATCAAAAGCGAGGCGCACGATCACGCCGACCTCGTGCTCCCGAGCGGCCGGGAACAGTTCAGCCTGCGGTTCCTGTTCAAATATGTTGTAAATGACCTGCACGCTGTCGACCCAGCCCGATCGCATCAGATCGATCACGGCATTCTGGTCGTGTTCCGGAGTACTCACGCCGATGCCGAGGATTTTGCCTTCCTTGCGGAAATCCCGCAGCATGTCAAACACCGCCGGATGTCTGTTCCATGCCCGCGTCCAGGTGTGCACCTGCACCAGGTCGATACATTCCCTGCCCAGGTCACGCAGACTGCGCTCGATGCACTCGCGCAGATAATCCCTGCTGAAACGCGCTTCGATCGGATCGTAGGGACTCGGAGGCCAGTCACCCGGACTGGGTGGAATCTTCGTCGCGACGAAGATCCGGTCATGGCCGGTCCATTCGCGCACCGCCCGGGACACGACCGCCTCACCATGACCGTCGCCGTAGCTCTGGGCGGTGTCTACGAAATTGCAGCCGAGATCAAATGCGCGGTGCAAGGCCGCGATGGACTCTTCATCCGACTGTGCTCCCCACCCGCCGCCGATCGCCCACGCGCCGAATCCGATCTCGGATACCCGCCAGCCGAGCCGGCCAAAATCCCGAAATTTCATGGCAACGCCCTCGCGAGTATCGTGTTTGGAAATGCAGATGGCGCGCTCGCCCGGTGAGCGCCGCTGACGAGACATTCGAACGCCACCACCGCGTCACCCTCAACCCGATGGGGCCAGAGGAGCCGCGGGAGGCGGCGAGAGAGCGGGCTTGCCGGGGACCGGTTTTTGCGATCGGGCAGGATCCGACGACGGTGGGACATGCGAAGCGTCCGAGGACACGCTGATGGGCGCTGCGTCCGCCGTGCCCGGCGCGGGAGGGCTCTTTGGCGTCTTGGCCGCGCTCGCCGCCTTTGCGCCGGTCGGCGTGGCGGCCGTGCGGCGCGCCGCGTGCGGGTCCTTTTCGTGCGCTGGCTTCGTGGGCGCTGGCTTCGTGGGCGCTGGCTTCGTGGGCGCCGCGTGATGATCGCTCGCGCGCACCCTCTGTCGCGAGCCCGGCAGCAGGTGCTCGGCGATGGACGCGATATTGATCACTGACGGATCATCCCGGAGCTTCACGTACAGTTCGCCGTCCTTTGGGTGCGGCACCGGAAGCGCGTACCCGGGGAATCCGTCGGGAACCTGCACCGCGTGCCGCAATGCGGGGTCGGTGCCGATCGAGTCGATCAGAAAAAGATCGGCTCCCGAGAGCCGGCAGGCCAGCTCAGGCGTTGCCGGACAGACGAGCTTGTGCAGGCGCGGCAGGCGCACCAGGGTCGCGAGAGGCTGCCACTCACCCGTGACACCACGATCGATGACCCGGAAGCGCAGCGGCCCGAACGCCGAGGGCCCGAACGCCCGGGACGGATTCAATGTCACGATGGCCACCTGCTCCGTCTCGAGCATGATACCGCCATTGGTGAGGCTGAGCGTCGTAGAGTACGAGCCGTCGGCCGTGGCCACCTCGATGGACTCTTTGGGATCGAAGGCGGCCGGCCACTGGGCGCGCACCGAGAAGGTCAGCCGCGCGTCCTGAGGCAACTGGTTGCCGTTGCTCAGCTGGATATGACTGCGCCGGCTCGAGAGCGACGGATACACGCTCTTGGCGATGAGCGAAACGCTGGGGCGAGGCGCCGCAACCACGGTGTCCAGCTTCAGAACGCGGCCATCCTTCAGCGTCACGCGGGCGAGTCCCACCTCGCCCTGCTTCAGTTGTGAGGCAGCCTGCGCGTCTTCTGCGGTCAGGGTGAGCTGATCCAGTCCCTGTCGGGTCGAAAGTGCCGCGGGGGTGAATGCGACACCGTCGATCGTGAGACCGGCCACCTCATCGAGCCGGCCGCCTGTCAGGACACCCTGGCTGTCGCCGGCATGCAAAGTGAAGCCATCGAGGCTTGCCGCCTGGGAGTACGCCTCGAGCGGCAGCGTCTGCGGCGCGCCCGGGCCAAACTGCTTCAGGATCAGGGTCAGCGGGCCGGGTTGCGCCTGCTGCAGCGGAAGCCGTACCCGCACCTCGTTGGGTCCGACCGGTTTCCATGGCGCGGCAAGCACGTTCCCGGCGGCGTCGCGCACCGTGATGCCGTCGAGGCAGCTCACATCGTGACCCATCAGATGGATCGTGTCCTCCCGCCCCACGATCGCCGCGTCGTCAGCCGCTCTCGCAAGCGCCCAACCGTCGGCGCGCGCATTCTGGAGTTGGAAGACAGGTCCATCGTAAGCCTCAAAGCCCCAACGGCCCCGGAGTTCACCCCGCACGGAATTGCCGAGCCGGGCCGTGCCAATGCCTCGGGTATCGACCACGAAGCCGCCCCGCTGCGCGTCTGCCCTGGCGGGCAGATCGATGGTCCGGCCATTGTGGCCGGTCAAGCGGAGCGTCATGCCGTGCGCATAGTCGGTGGAAAAGACGAGGGGCGCCCCTTCCACCGGCAGCACCAGCGGGGTCCGGCGCACGCAGTAGCTCGCCTGCGGATCGACGGCGTGCAGCGGTGGGAGCTGCGTGGCCTCCACTGCCGGCAGCGCCGTCACCAGCACCGACTGCGGCTCATGAAACGAAGGCGGCGTGTTGAGCGTCAGCGACATCACCGTCCCGTGCTGGACCGCGAGAGCCGGAATGTACTGATAATCCGCCGTGGTGAAGGAGGCGAAGATGCGCGCGATGTCGAGCACCGAGGCAATGTACGGACTGTAGTAGCCGTAGCTCAGTTTCGGGGTGTAACTCGCCTCCATCGCGAGATCGGTGGCGGGACCCGAGGTCAACGCCTCGACGATCGAAGTGCTGTGGCCGTCATTGAGGATGAGCGACTGGCCGCCCTGCATGAGGCAGGAAGCCTGCAGCTGCGCGATGCGCTGCAGGCATTTCGCTTTCACCTTGATCGCGAGACTGCGGGCCAGCTTCGGCGCCGTCTTGCCGAGCTCCTGCGGCGCAGTCTCGTCCAGGGATTGGATCGCGCCCAGGTAGCGGTCGAGACGCGAGATATCGAGTGTCGCCTGATTGAGGTCCTGGGAGGTGCGCACGAAGGCCCCGGGCCGTCCACGCACGGCGCCGACCAGCGTTCTGAAATCGCCTCCGGTCTGCGGCGCGAGGAATACCAGCACCTGCCCGGCGCCCTGGGGCACCCGCAGCCGCATGCCTTTGTGGGCGCACGGGCCCTTCCAGGTCGCGCAGTCGTGGAACCAGCTGTGCGGCGGGGGGTTGGTGGCTCCACGGAGGAACGCCACGATGAGCAGGTAGTGTTCCGACTCACTGGAGGGCAGATCCGCGCGGATCCACAGGCGCTCGCCCACCGCAAGATTCGGCACCTCGGCGATCGGCAAAGTCTCGTGCCCTCGACTCACCGTGACCTGCAGGTCAGGTCCGGCGAGATCGAAGGCTGCAACGCCGGCCTGCGCCGCGAT
>JAKAFQ010000208.1 GCA_021817875.1 Pseudomonadota bacterium | reverse complement strand
CCGATCTTATGTAAACACACACCCGGTGTGCAGGCCCAATCGGCTCCGCGGATGCGCCGCAAGTCAGTGCGCCCCGCTCGACCCCGCGAAAACCCGCTTGCGGAACCGGGCGAGGTCGGCGGGAAGTGATAGACTCGGTGCGATAACAAGGATAAGGAACCCGTGGTCTCGCTGCGACTACTGTGGGTCAATGAGCGCCATGCCGGGCCGCGCGAAGCCTGGATGAGTGAGTTTGTAGCCGCGTGCCGGCCGCGCGAAATCGACATCGCACAACTGCCCGGTCCCGAGGCCGACGGCGACTGGGATGTCATCTGCTTCAACTTCGACTATCCGGAAATGGCGCAACTGAAGCTCGTGCCCCAGACCAAGTACCGCTGGCCGTCCGTGCCGATCCTGCTGCTGACCCAGCAATGCTCCACCGAGCTCGCCGTCTGGGCGTTGCGCGTCCGGGTGTTTGATCTGCTGATCAAGCCGATCGAGCCGCGGGAGATCGAGCACTGTCTGCAGCGGGTCTGCGATGCGGTGCGCGCGCGCCGCTCGCAGTCGGAGCGCCGGCCTCAGGCGCTCATCGCACCGATGCCGATCGAGGCGCGCTACCGGCCGCACACCCTGCCCTCGGTGCGGCTGCAGCAGGCGGTGGCGCACATCAACAAACATTTCGAGGAGTCGCTGCCCGAGTCGCAGATGGCGCGGCTCTGTCAGATGTCGCCCTCCAGGTTCTGCCGCGAGTTCAAGGCCGCCTACGGCGTCACCTATGTCGAGTACGTGGCCCGACAGCGGGTCGTGCGGGCCCAGCGCCTGCTCAACAATCCGGCCATGTCGATCGCCGACGCGGCGGCGGCCGTCGGTTTCAGCGATCCATCGTATTTCACGCGGGTCTTCCGCAGAGTCACCGGTCTGTCACCGAGCGCCTACCGGGGCAGCCGGCCGGCGGGCGGCTGCGCACCGCAGGAGTGCGAGCTCGCCTCCTCACACACCGCCGGCTGAGCGCGCCCGCCCCCGGCCCGCCGCGCAGCGCTGCTACAATGCGCTCTCCCATTCCCTCCCCCGCCCCGGACGGAGCGCACGCGTGAAAGCATCATCGATCGTCGGGTTGATCCTCATCGCCGGCGGGATCTTCCTGATCCTGCGCCCACCGCACTACTCGAGCGAGCAGAGCGTCTTCGAGTTCGGCGGCCTGCAGGCGACGATGCGCCAGGAACACACGCTGCCCGGCTGGGTGGGCGGCACGGCGCTCGGCGCCGGGCTGGTGCTGCTCTCGATGGGCCTGATCAAGCGCTAGAATGCCCTCCCCCTGAGCAACCCCGGAGGACAGGTACCATGGCGATCCGCGAGCAGTTGATCGAGTATCGGGACGGAGAGAACGTACTCGAGGGATTTTTCTGTCACGACGACTCCCGTCCCTCGCCCCGCCCCGCGGTCCTCATCAGCCACGCCTGGGGCGGACGCGATGAGTTCGTCGAACGCAAGGCACGACGGCTCGCCTGGCGCGGGTACGCGGCATTCGCACTCGACATGTACGGCAAGGGCAGGCGCGGCACCACGCCCGAGCAGTGCTCGGCCCTCATGACGCCCTTCATGCAGGATCGCGCCCTGCTCGCCCGACGCATCACCGCGGCGCTGCACACCCTGCGGAGCCTGCCGCAGGTCGACCCGCGGCGCATCGCCGCCATGGGCTTTTGCTTCGGGGGACTGTGCGTGCTCGACCTGGCGCGCACCGGGGCGGACGTGCGCGGCGTCGTCGCCTTCCACGGCCTGCTCAAGCCGAGCGGCCTGCCGGCCCGCAAGATCGGCGCCAAGGTGATGATCCTGCACGGCTACGACGACCCGATGGCTCCCCCCGAGGACGTGCTCGCCGTCGCGAAGGAACTCACCACCGCGGGGGCGGACTGGCAGTTGCATGCCTACGGCCACACCGTGCACGCCTTCACCCATCCGCAGGCCAACGATCCCGCGAACGGCCTGCGGTACAACGAGACCGCCGACCGCCGCTCGTGGTCCTCGCTGATGCAGTTCCTGGAGGAAGTCCTGCGCTGAGCCGCGCCCTCGCGCAGCCGCGGCGCAGACATCAGGCCCCAGGGCCGTTCCCGGGTGCGCAGAGACAGGACGTCTCTGCGCAAGCTCCGAGGGAAGCGTTCACCGCGCTGCGGGATGACTCCGGGACGGTTGCGCTTGCGGAACGGGCGGGCGCGGCCGCCGGGATCACTTCGAGGCCGAGCCGCCGCTGATCACCTCGAGGGTCACCGTGCTCGTCTGCGGGTCGAACAGGATGCGCGCCAGGCCTCGCTCGATCTGGGCACGCACCTGCGCGACCTTCTCCTCGAGCGAGTACTCCCGCTCGCCGTAGTCGGTCCCCTCGCGCAGCACGAACGACTCGATCACCCCGCGCAGTGCCTGCACGGACAGCTCCGCGCAGGGGATCTCGATCGGCCCGTCGATCAACTGCGCTGGATCTTGGTCAGCAGCCGCAGCATCTCGAGGTACATCCACACCAGCGTCACCATCAGGGCGAAGGCGCCGTACCACTCCATGTACTTCGGGGCCCCGGCCGCGGCGCCCCGCTCGATCATGTCGAAGTCGAGCGCCAGGTTGAAGGCCGCTATGCCGACCACCAGCACCGAGAAACCGATGCCGAGCGGCGTGGCCGCATTGATGAACGGTACCGCCACATGGAAGAACCCGAGAATCCACGTGGCGAGGTAGAGCAGGAAGATACCGCCCGTGGCGCCGATCACCATGGCGCGGAAGCGGTCGGTGACCCGGATGATGCGCATCCGGTACAGCATCAGCATGATCACCGTGACGGCAAACGTGGCCCCCACCGCCCGGATGGCGATCCCCGGGTAGGTCATGTTGAACTGCGCCGAGATCCCGCCGAGCACCAGTCCCTCGAGGGCCGCATAGGGCACGGACAGGTACGGCGCGGTGGTGGGCTTGAAGCTGACGATCAGGGCCAGCACCAAGCCGCCGATCAGGCCGAGCATCATCTCGGCCCCGACCGCCTGCAGATTGCCGGCCGCCGCCTGCGACCACGGCCACAATGCGCACACCATGAGCACCACGAGCAGCAGGAAGCTCTTGTTGACGGCCCCCTGCATCGTCATGGCCTCGCCACCGAATCCGACGCGCGGCGCGCGCGCAAAGGCGTTGAGCGTGGGGTTGCCGGATCGACGGGGCTGCGAAGGCAAAGGCATCTGTGATCTCCAGTACCGGGGAAACCTATTCTAAGGCATGTGTGGTGGGGGCGCGACAGCGAAAAGCAACCCCTGCCGTCCCTTGGGCCGGCGGAGGTGGCCTGAAGTTCCCTGGCTCAGGCGCCGCTGACGTTCGGATCGCGCCAGTCGCGCTCGAAGGGCAGCCGCCACACGTGCGGCGCGATGAGCTGGTGCATGGAATTCGGCCCCCACGACCCCGGCGCATACAGCCGCACCGGCGGCGGCGCGCGCAGCAGCGGCTCGGAGACTTCCCACAGCCGCTCGATGCCCTCGGCCGTCGTGAACAGCGTGCGGTCACCTCGCATGGCATCGAGGATCAGCCGCTCGTACGCCTCGAGCACCTCCCCGGCAAAGCTGGTGTCGTGCATCGCGAACTGCATGCTGAGCTTGTCGAGCCGCATGCCCGGCCCGGGACGCTTGCCGTAGAAGGAGAGCGACAGCCGCGACACATCGGCGAGGTCGAAGGTCAGATGGTCCGGGCCCTGCGCGCCCACCCCGGAGTCCGACGGGAACATGCTCCGCGGCGGCTCGCGGAAGGCGATGGAGATGAGCCGCTTGCCTTCGGCGAGGCGCTTGCCGGTGCGCAGGTAGAACGGCACGCCGGCCCAGCGCCAGTTGTCGATGACGCACTTCAGCGCGATGAAGGTCTCGGTATCGGACTGCGGGCTCACGCCCGGCTCGGCGCGATAGCCGGCGAACTGCCCGCGCACCACGTCGGCCGGCCGGATCGGCAGCAGGCTCCTGAAGACCTTGTTCTTCTCTTCGCTGATCGAGGTCGGCTCGAGCTCGGTCGGCGGCTCCATCGCGACGAACGCCAGGATCTGGAACAGGTGCGTCACCACCATGTCGCGGAACGCGCCGATCGAGTCGTAGAAGCCGGTGCGCTTTTCCAGTCCCAGGGTCTCGGGCACGTCGATCTGCACGTGATCGATGAAATTGCGGTTCCAGATCGGCTCGAACAGGCCGTTGGCGAAGCGGAAGGCGAGGATGTTCTGCGCCGGCTCCTTGCCGAGGAAATGGTCGATCCGGAAGATGTGCGGCTCGGGGAACACCGTGTGCAGATCGGCGTTGAGCGAGCGGGCGCTCGCGAGGTCGGTGCCGAAGGGCTTCTCCATGATGATGCGCGAGCGAGGCGCGAGGCCCGCCTCGCCGAGCATGCGCACGCTCGAGAGCGCCGCGCTCGGCGGCACGCTGAGGTAGTGCAGCCGCTCGCACTCGGCATCGAGCGCCTTTTCCGCCGCCTCGACCGCGGCCTTCAGGGGCCCGACACCCGCCCCGAGCGGCACGTAGTCGAGCAGGTTCGCAAACGACGCCCACTGCGCATCGAGCGGCTTGGGCGCCGAGAACTCCTCGATGGCGCTGCGGGCGAGCCTGCGGTAGGCCGGCGCATCGATGTCCTCGAGCGAGACCCCGATGATGCGGCAACTCGGGATGAACCCCGCGCCGATCAGGTGAAACAGCCCGGGCAGGAGCTTTCGCCGGGCGAGATCGCCCGTGGCGCCCACCAGGACCACGACCTGGGGATTTCTCGGACCGACTCCGACGGGTACTCTCGCCACGCGCTGACCTCGGGATGCTCTCATCCGGCGACTCGGGAGCCGAACGATACCGGCCCCGCGACCGCGAATCCATCGCCGGCGCCTCTCGGGCGCCGGACACGCGCACGCCCCGGAGGCAATCGCTGCCCCCGGGGCGCCGGGTTCTGTCGCCTGGGCTGCGCGCCTCAGGCCACGGTCTGCCGCTCCGCGCCGGACACGCTCAGCCGCTGCGGCGCGGGCCGCAGCCAGATCTCATACAGGCTGAGCAGGATCATGGCCGCCACGGCGGTCACGAACAGCCCGCCGCCGAAGAGCACCAGGTACACCCAGTCCTCGTTGAGCTTGGTGAGGAACCATCCGGACACATCGACCAGGAAGGCGCAGAACGGCAGCACCGACAGGCCGACCTTCCAGGGCGTCGGAAAGCTCGAGTGCACGAAGATGAAGCCCACCATGAAGAACACCACCGACAGGCCCATCATGTGGATGTGCGCGAGCGACATCAGCGTCACGTAGCCGACACCCGGACCGTAATAGGTGGCGGCGATGTCCTTGACGCTGAGCAGCGCGCTGCCGCTGCTGCCGATGTGGCTCAGATCGAGGTAGGACAGCGCCATCAGCACGGCCAGTCCGAGAAAGAGCAACGTCGCGGTCACCAGCGCCTTCATTTCGACGGGCAGTTGCGATAACGGTTTCACGGTCGGTTCTCCTGAATGAGGTGTTGAATCGGGCGGCGGCCGTCCGCGGCGCTAATGCGCCGGCTTGCCGCTCTCGACGCTGAGCGGCACCGTCGAGAAGTACGCCGCGATGTTGCGCAGCTGCTCGAGAGTCATCGGGCGGATGAGCTCGTTCATCACGCCGTTCTTGCGCGTGCCTTCCTTGTAGGCGATGAGCTGCTCCATGAGGTACTCGTAGTGCTGCCCGGCGAGATTCGGCACGTTGGTGGCGACCGACATGCCTTCGGCGCCGTGGCAGGCGGCGCACAGCGCCGCTTCGGACTTCCCGGCCGTGGGGTTCGGCCGCGGGCCTCCCTGCGGCGCCGCCGCCAGCGCGGTCACCAGAACGGCGGCCGTCACCGCGCCGACCAGGGCGATGGAGAACATCGCGGTACGTTTGCTCATGACTTTTTCAGGCTCCTCGTTTCAGCCGCTCCGCGCCGGAGCGGCCCACAACTCAAGCACAGCGCGGCGCGCCGTCAATTGTCCCGCGCGCCCTGATCGACCCAGCGGGTGATCAGCTCCACCTGCTGCTGCGGCAGCTCGCGCGCGTAGTGCGACGGCACCGCGCATTTGCCGTCCGACTGCTCCAGCTGCTCGCAGATCTTCGGCATGTTGATCGACGGGTGGGCGCCATGGTGCAGCAGCCACAGCAGGTTGCTCTGCTGGCTCGATCCCGGAATCACCATCGGACCGTACTTGCTTCCCTTCATGACCGTCGCGTAGCTCTCGACGTCGAATCCGCTCATCTTGTAACCGATGCCGCCCGGCGTATGGCACACCGCGCAATTATGCTCGAGTATCGGATGAACGTCCTTGCGGAAACTCACTACGTTCGAACCACAGCCGCACAGCAGCGCCGCGGCGGACAGGGACATCACGGCAATCGCTTTGTTGTGAAACATGGCAATACCACCCATGTTGAGAAATCAAGAATTACTTTCGCGTTCGCTCACGGCATCAATATCGGTCCTGCAGCCACACGGGTCGATACGCATGAATCCTTATTCGCGACCTGTCAGATGTCGGTTAACCGAATGTTCGAGAGAAATTCGAGAAATCAACACGAGATGTGCCGTCGCATCGCCCGCCGATGTTTCGCGGAAGTTTCTCAATGTTGAGAATTCTCGCGATGGGCGCGCGAGAATTCGCGAGGCCGTTGCGAGATTCATCGGCCGCGCATGTTGACGATGCGGCCGGCCGCAGTCGACATACCGCCCGCGACGCGGCGACGCACGTGTTGGTTTGAGCGCCGCACCGCGACAGTGATCACACGCCGCGACAGCGATCACGCACCGCGACAGCGATCACGCACCGCGACAGTGATCACGCGCGGCGCGTCGCCACCCCGGCGTCGATCGCACCGCGGGCATGCCGCCCCTCGACGGCGCCGCTCTCACGGCGGTGCTGACCGATTGGGATGGGATGTGCGCGGCGAGCCGGCGCGAACTGCGGCGGGCCGCTCCGTCGCCCGCCGGGGGCGGGCAGGCCGCGTTGAGCGGGGGGGGGCGCGCCGGCGTACGCCGGCGCGGCCGATGGCCGGGAGGGGAGACCGTCCTGCGCGGCCGGATGGGCGCGCCCGACGGCGCGGGGGCTAGGCCTTCAGGCGCATCGCGCCCATGAAATCCCGCTTGCCGACGGGCAGGCCCTTCCAGCGCAGGATGTCGTAGGCGGTGGCGGCGTGGAAATAGAAGTTCGGCTGCGAGAACGACAGCAGGAACTCCTCGGCCGTGAACGGCAGCC
>JAKAFQ010000207.1 GCA_021817875.1 Pseudomonadota bacterium | reverse complement strand
AGGATGCGCCGCCGGCCGCCGCCGGCGCCTGGCCGTCGGCCATCGGCGGGCCGCCCACCCGGCAGCCCTGCGGCGGCTTGTAGACCCCGGCCGAGCGGGCGACCAGCAGGTACTGTTTGAACACGCGGTTGGTTTCCGCCTCGTGCTCGCTCACGGTGGTGCGATCCACCGGTTCGAAGAAGCAGGTGGGATCCTCGCCCATGTAATCGCCGCTGTGGTAGTACGCCATGGCCCGGCAGCCGCCGCAGGTGTACTGGTAGCGGCAGCGGCCGCAGCGGCCGGTGAGCTGCGAGCGGTCGGTGATCCGGGCAAACAGCGGGCTCGAGCGCACCAGCTCGTCGATGGGCTGGTCGCGCACGTTGCCGCCGCTCAGCGCATCGAGCAGCACCGGACAGACGGACACCTCGCCCTCGGCGTTGACCGTGAGCCACGAGCCGACCCAGCAGCCGATCGAGGGGTTCTGCGGCACCGTATGGTTGCGCACGCCGCCGGAGACCTGCGCGTGCAGCTCGGGCGAGAGGAAATACGGCGTGTAACTCACATAGCCGTGAGGATTGCGGCGCAGCGCCGGGTGAAAGGCGTGCTCCAGATCGTTGCGGTCGAAGCCCATCTCGCCGAAGCATTGCGATCCGGAGCCGCGCGGCACGAGCGGCGAGCGATTGTAGGCGATGTTGTGCCGGACGCAGAACTCGACGGTCTTCTCGAAGGTCTGGGTATTGTATTTGCCGATCGTGATCACCACGTGCTGGCCGAGACCGAGCTCCAGGCAGTCCTGCAGCACGCGCAGCGTCCGATCCGATTCGCTGTCGCGGCTCCAGCGGTTCTCATCGTCGAGGGCGTTCAGACCGACCACGATCCGGGCCCGGCCGCGGGTCACCTCGCGGATCTTCTCCAGGCGCTCGCGGCTGAGCTTCTTGCAGTTGCTGAGCACCGAGCAGCGCAAATCGAGGTCCACGGTCAGGCGCAGCAGGTCCATCGCATCGCGGCGCACCAGGAATTCCCCGCCGCTCCAGCCGATGGTGTGCACCCCGAGCCGGCGCGCCGGAATCATGATCCGCTCGCGGATCTCCTCCAGCGTGAGCTCGCTGTGAAAGCTCCGGCGCACCTTCTTCGGGTCGTTGCTGCCGGTCATGCACATCGGGCAGCGCAGGTTGCAGCGGCGGGTCGCCTCGAAATAAACCACCTGGAACTGATACGGCGTCATACGGTGTTTCGCGTCCTGCCCGCGGGCGATGCTGTGAAGCGGCTGATTTATCCCGCGGGTTTTCGGCTGTCAACCCGGTCTCGAACGGCGCATGATAAATATCAGCGGCGGCCGCATCGCGCCGCGCGCTAGGTATCTCCACTGATCGAATCCGCGCGGCGAAGGGGTTACAACACCGTTCCGATCCGGACCCGCCTGCGAGGTAAGTCATGAAGCTGCTCATCGCGCTGCTCGCGCTCGCCGGTGCCGCCGGCCTGTGCGCGCCCCGCGCGGCGCTCGCCCAGGGCGCCCCGGCCCGCCCCTACGCCAGGATCTACAACCCGCAGACCGTCGAGACGGTCTCCGGCCAGGTGCTCGCCGTCGAGCGCGTCTCCGGTCGGCGCGGCTTCCAGGGCGTGCACCTCACTCTGCAGACCGCCGCCGGCAAGCTCTCGGTGCATCTCGGCCCCGCCTGGTTCATGGACCGCCAGGCGCTGAAGATCGCCCCGCACGACACCCTCGAAGTGACCGGCTCGCGCGTCACCTACCGCGGCGAGAGCGTGCTCGTCGCCGCGCGGGTCACCAAGGGCGGACAGACGCTCGTGCTGCGCGATGCGCAGGGCTTGCCGCTGTGGAGCGGCTTGCGGCGCCGGTAAGCACCGCGCCCGGGTGCCGGGCGGAGCTGTGCCCGGATGCGTCCGCGCCGCCGCGGACGCGCCGGTCGGATCCGGATGCCGCGCCGGGGTGAGCGCGCCAGCGCCTGCCCCGTTGCGCGGGCCATCCGGACGGCAAGGGACTTCGCGGCGGCGGTTGAGTTTGTCTGGAGACGCTCATGTGGGTTAGAAGGTGGATTCGGCACGTGTGCGCGGCACTCGCCGCGGCGTGCCTGATGGTGGGCGCGGGGACTGCGGACGCCCAGGTGCAGTTCGGCATGGGCATCGCCCTGCCCGGCGTGCGCATCGGCATCAATGTGCCCGCCTACCCGCAGTTGATGCCGGTGCCCGGCTACCCGGTGTACTACGCCCCGGGGCTCGACCTGAATCTGTTCTTCTACGATGGCCTGTACTGGGTCTTCGCCGATGATCAGTGGTATCAGAGCTCCTGGTATGATGGTCCGTGGTACGCGGTCGAGCCGCTCATGGTGCCGGATTTCATCCTGAGGATTCCGATCGGCTACTACCGTCGTCCGCCGGCGTATTTCCGCGGCTGGAACCGGGGAGCGCCGCCACACTGGGGCGAGCACTGGGGAACGAGATGGCAGCACAGCAGGCGGGGTTGGGACCGTTGGAATCGCGGCGCCGTGCCCCCGCGTGCGCCGCTGCCGCGCTACCAACGGGCCTATCCGCAGGGCCGTTATCCCGATCCGGCCCGCCAGCGCGCCCTCGAGAACCGCTACTACCGTTATGTTCCGCAGGACCGTCGCGACCGCAGCCAGGAGGGCGTGCCCGGCCGGGCCGGTCCGCAACCCTATCGCCCTCGCGCGCAGCAGCCCGAGTGGCGGCCGGCCGCGCCCCGCGGCGCCGCTGCCCCGCCGGCCTATCGGCGGCCCGAGGCCCCACAGAACCGTGCACCGGGGGCCGCCCCGGGCAACCGCTTCGCGCCCCAGCGCCAGCGCTCGGGACCGGCGCCACAACAGCGCGAACGCTCGGGACCGGGGCCCCAGCGCCAGGGCCAGGGCGCGCCGCAACGCAACACACACGAGGAACGCGCCCGACACGGCGAACATCCCGGATGAGTTCAGCGGCCATCGGCTGGCACTGAACGGCCCTTGCCCGTGCAGCCGATGTCCCGCCTCTGCCGCCGGGCCCGCCGCGGGCCCGTGCCGATCGCGACCGCGTCCGCCGCCCCGGTGAGCCACCCGACATGACGGCCGGGGCTTCGCACGGCGGCCGGTCCCTCGCGGCGGCCCGGCCCTACCTGCTCCTCGGGGCGGCGCTCCTCGGCCTCGCCATCGGACTGCTCGCACGATTGCTCGATGCCGCGACCGTCAGTCGCGCGGCCCTGGTGATCGGCACGTGGACCGTGCTGCTCGACGCGGTGGCCTCGGCGGGCGAGCGGCTGCTGCACGGAGAGGTCGGCGTCGATGTCATCGCCCTGCTCGCGATGGGCGGCGCGCTGCTGCTGCACCAGCCGCTCACGGGCGCGGTGATCGCGGTGATGCTCACCGGCGGCGCGGCGCTCGAGCGCTACGCGAGCGCGCGGGCCCGGCGCGAGCTGAGCGCGTTGCTGCAGCGCGCACCGAGGTTCGCGCACCGGCGCGACGGCGAGACCTTCATCGACGTACCGGTCGATCAGGTCGCCCTCGGCGACGTGCTCGTGGTCAAGCCCGGGGAGGTGGTGCCCGTCGATGGCATCATCCGCACGGGCAACGCCGTCCTCGACGAATCGACGCTCACCGGGGAGTCGAGGCCGGTCCGTATCGATCCCGGCGCGCCGGTGCGCAGCGGCGGCAGCAACAGCGGCGGGCCGTTCGAGCTGCAGGTGACCGCGATCGCCTCGGAGAGCACCTACGCCGGAATCATCCGCCTGGTGCGCGCCGCCGAGCAGTCGAAGGCGCCGTTCGTGCGCCTGGCCGACCGCTACGCCCTGCTGTTTCTGGCCCTGACGCTCGCCTCGGCGGCCCTCGCCTGGCTGCTCGCCGGCAGCCCGATGCGGGCCCTGGCGGTGCTCGTGGTGGCCACGCCCTGCCCGCTGATTCTCGCCGCCCCGGCGGCGCTCATCGCCGGGGTCTCGCGCGCCGCCAAACGGGGCATCATCATGAAAGGCGGCGCGGCGCTCGAGACGCTCGCCCGCACGCGCGTGCTGGTGCTCGACAAGACGGGCACCGTCACCGCCGCGCGCCCCGAGGTCATCGCCATCGAGACCCTCGGCGCGCATGCCTCGGATGAGATCATCCGCTGGGCGGCCTCGCTCGAGCAGCTGTCGGTCCATCCGTTCGCCCCGGCAATTCTCGCCGAGGCGCGCAGCCGCGCCCTCGAGCTGACCTTCCCGACCGACGTCCACGAGCAGATGGGCAGCGGCATCCGCGGCGTGGTCGAGGGCCACCGGGTCGCGGTCGGCCAGCGGCGCTTCGTGGCGCCGGAGTGCGCCCAGAGCGCGCAGTTGCGCTCGGTGGAGCTGCGCACCGCGGTCGAGGGCTCCTCGGCGGTCTTCGTGGCCGTCGACGACGTGCTCTGCGGTGCGGTGCTGCTCCAGGACCCGATCCGCCCCGAGACCGCGCGCGTGCTGCGCGAGCTCAGGGCCGCCGGCATCGAGCGGATCCATCTGGTGACGGGCGATCATCCGGATGTCGCCGAGCTCGTCGGCGATGTCCTCGGCGTCGACCGGGTGTTTGCCGAGCGCGCTCCCGAGGAGAAGGTCGAGGTGATCCGCCTGGTGCGCGCCGAAGGCGTCGCCGCCATGGTCGGCGACGGGATCAACGATGCCCCGGCGCTCGCCCTGGCCGATGTCGGCATCGCCATGGGCGCGCGGGGCGCGACCGCGGCCTCCGAGGCCGCCGACATCGTGCTCACCTCAGACCGCTTCGAGGGCGTGGCGGAGGCGGTGCGGATCGCGCGGCGCACCCGCGCCATCGCCCTGCAGAGCGTGCTCGCCGGCATGGGGCTGTCGCTGGTGGCGATGTCATTTGCCGCCGCGGGCTTCATCGCGCCGATCGCCGGGGCGATCCTGCAGGAAGGCATCGACATCCTCGTCATTCTCAACGCGCTGCGCGCGCTCGGCGGCCAGCGCGGCAGGCTTGCCGCACGCCCCGAGCTGAAGGGCCTGGCGCAGGGCCTCGCGAGCAGCCACCGCTCGCTGCGCCCGCGCGTCGGGGAACTCGCCGCGCTCGCCGTGCAGCTCGAGTCGCTGCCGGGCGCGCAGGCGCGTGCCCGTCTCGAGGCGGTCCGCGACATGCTCGAGCAGGAGCTGCTGCCCCACGAGACCGAGGAGCAGCTCACCGCCTATCCGCTCATCGAGAAACTGCTCAAGGAAGAGAACCCGACCGGACCGCTCATCCAGACGCACAACGAGATCCGCCGCCTGAGCCGGCTGTTCGGCCGTCTCGTCGAGCACCTGCCGCCGGCCGGTCCGGCGCCGGAGGAGCTGCGCGATCTGCGCCGCCTGCTCTACGGCCTGCATGCGATCCTGACGCTGCACTTCGCACAGGAAGACGAGCTGTACAGCCTGTTCGGCCCCTGAGCCGCTCCCTGAGCGCGCCGCGCCGCTCACGGTGTCAGGTTGCCCGCGCCGCAGGCCTGACACCCTGACCGGCTTGACAATATGACATCAGGCGGTATAGTTCCAACGCATAACAATTGCGGGGTCGGCGCGCCCGGACGCACGGCGCGGGGCGAAGGCGCGCTCGAGCCGCGCTCATCTCTGCCTGCGATCGTTCTCCAGGCCACCCTTCACCCAACCTGACACCCACACGAGGAGTGCGCCCATGACAGGCTTGCGTTTTCTGCGTGCCACGCTGACCATGGCGGCCGGAGTCCTGCTGGCGTGCGGGACCGCCCAGGCGCGCCAGCGCCCGCTCACGGTCACGGTCCGCCCTTCGGCCTACGACCGTTATCAGGCGGGCGAGGCCCAGCGCGTCATGCGGCACGTCATGCCGGCGAACACCGCGGCGGCGCGCGCGGCGCTGCAGGCGAAACAGTTCGACGTGCAGCCCGGCAATGCCGGCGCACAGTGGCCCGCGCCGTCGCTGTCCCCGGGCACGCCGGGCGCCACCGATCGCGACCCCGCCGATCTGCAGTATCACGGCGGCAGCGTGGTGCAGTCCGCCGTGCAATACCTGATCTACGTGAACGTGAACCGCAACCGCGCGTGCAACACGGTGGCCAGCTGCTGGGGCGACCCGGCGCGCTTCCTGCACGACCTCGACCACAGTGATTTCATTCACGTCGTCGATCCGTACGTCGGTGAGACCGATGGCGATCGCTACCGGGTGTCGCAGGACCTCATATACGTCGATGACCGCGCCACCGGCCGGCCGTATACCGATGCGGACATCCAGACCATCGTGCACGCCGTGGTGGCGGCGCTCGGGCTGCCGACCGGCTATCAGAGCATCTACGACGTCTTCCTGCCGCCCGGACAGGACGTGTGCAGCGGCAGGCCCTTCACCTCCTGCTACTCCCCCGACAGACCGTCCGTGTTCGCCTTCTGCGCCTATCACAGCAGCGCGGACTTCCGCGACATCGGCCACGTGCTCTACACCGTCGAGCCGTTCCAGGACGTCGCCGGCTGCGCCTCCCGGCCCAACGGGCCGAACGGGCCGCTCGTCGATTCGACCAACAACACGCTGTCGCACGAGACGATCGAGACCATCACCGATCCGGATGGCACGGCGTGGTGGAACGAGCTGAACAACGCGCTCTATCAGGACGAGATCGCCGATGAGTGCAGCTTCCTCGTGTTCAATCCACCGCCCCCGGCCCTGCCCGGTCCGCAATCGAGCGTGTACTTCGACCCGAGCACCGTCGAGTTGAACGGCGTGCCGTACCTGGCGCAGCCGGAATACGACAACGCCACGCACCGCTGCACGACCGCGCCCGGCGGCGATTGAGGCGCTTGCCCGGCGGCCCTGGCCAACCGGCCCGGGCCGCCCTATCCTCGCGCATCGTCCCTGAGCCCGGGGCACCCCCCGGGCTCGATCCGTCCGCACAGGAGGTCACATGAAACACCGCACACTCGGCGGGAGCGCCCTCGAGGTCTCGGCACTCGGACTCGGCTGCATGGGCATGAGCTTCGGCTACGGACCGCCCGGCGAGAAGCAGGCGATGATCCGGCTGATCCGCACGGCGGTCGAGCGCGGGGTCACCTTCTTCGACACCGCGGAGATCTACGGCCCGTTCACCAACGAGGAGCTGGTCGGGGAGGCGCTCGCGCCGGTGCGCGAGCAGGTGACGATCGCCACCAAGTTCGGCTTCCGCATCGTCGCCGGCCAACGCCAGCCCGGCCTCGACAGCCGCCCCGAGCACATCCGCGAGGTCGCCGACGCCTCGCTGAAGCGGCTCGGGATCGAGACCATCGACCTGTTCTACCAGC